>JASKKI010000028.1 GCA_030154225.1 Clostridia bacterium
CTGCAGTTATAGCCAGTTCCCTGGCCGAGATATCCTTTAAACTCCCCATAAACTTACCTATCGGCGTCCGACAGGCACTTACTATTACCACCTCATTAAGTTTCATTGTTACCCCTCCCTTAATTTTATTTTACGTATTCTTAATGCAAGAAACATGCCGTGATTCCGAATATGAAAAAATCAAGAAATTATTAATAAATTTCTTGATTTTAATCATCAAATATCAATTATTATTTCAAAAATTTTTTCAAATAATAATAACTGTCTAAATTTCTAGAAAAAGTCTAATGCTTTAGAAAATTAATCAAGTCCATATTTTTCTATTTTTTGGTAAATGCCTGCCCTGCTGATACCCAACATTTTTGCTGCTTTAATTTTATTCCCTTTACATATATCCAGAGCATTACTTATAGCCAGTTTTTCAGTTTCTTCCAGAGCTTCTTTGAGTAATAAAATTCTTCCATCATTGTTAAGCTCTGAATTCTTAATATGATAAGGTAAATTAGAACTTCTAATAATGCCGTTTTCCACGAAATTCAAACATCTTTCCAGTACATTTTCTAATTCACGTATATTTCCCGGCCAATGGTATGCCATCATAATATCCAAGGCTTTTTGTTCAATAGAAGGTACAGAACAACCCATTCTTATAGACAATTTATTGATCAAGTACTTGATTAAATCTGGAATATCATCTTTCCGATAACGCAAAGGTGGTATTTTCAACTCGACAACATTAAGTCTATAATATAAATCCATACGGAACTTATCTTCTTTTACCAATTCCTCTAAAGGTTGATTGGTGGCAGCAATTACCCTAACATCAATGGGAATGGTTTTTGTACCACCCACCCTCTCTATTTCTTTTTCCTGTAAAACCCTTAATAATTTTACTTGCATATTAAAAGGCATATCACCAATTTCGTCTAAAAATATTGTTCCACCATTTGCTAATTCGAATTTACCTAACTTTCCACCTTTTTTAGCACCTGTAAAAGCTCCTTCATCATAACCGAAAAGTTCAGATTCTAAAAGGCTTTCCGGAATAGCTGAACAATTCACTTTTATAAAGGGTCCATACTTTCTCGGGCTCTCATAGTGAATGGCATGGGCAAATAATTCTTTACCTGTACCACTTTCTCCGGTAATTAATACTGTTGAATTACTCTGAGCTAATCTTTGGGCCATAAATTTAATTTCTACTATTTGATGACTATTGCCAATTATATTATCAAAAGTATAGTGGGCTCCTTGAATTTTTTGAACAACATCCTTATAATACTCTAATTCGGTCTGTAATCTGTTAAATTTTTCGATAAGTGCGGTAAACTCCTTAAAATCTTTAAACATCACCTTACCAAGAGCTCCCCATATTTTACCGTCTTTTTTAATAGGTATCCTATTACAAATCATTTCCTGGCCACAAATTTTTTGAATATCGGCCATTTCAGCTTTTCCCGTTTTAGCTACAATATGCATCCTGGTGTTTTCAATAACATCTGTTACATGCCGACCAATGGCCTTTTCCCGGGGAACACCTATAAACTTTTCATAAGCTTTATTAAACATAGTAATAATCCCATCGGCATCTACAACAACAATACAATCATAATCATTATCTACAACAGTTTCTAAAAGATCTTTATACTGTTTAACATTGGTGAGCTCTTCCATGGTAGTTTGTAGTTCTGTTATATCCTGAAAAACGGCCACTGCACCAACTATTTTCCCATTTTGAATAATGGGGGTTCTATTGGTTATAAATGTCTTTTCACCATAGGTAAAACGGTACCCTATTTCTGCTTTTCCTGAACGAACAATCTCAGGAAGTCTGGTATTAGGAATATACTCCTCCACATGTCTTCCTAAAGCCTCATCCTCCTCTACCCTAAGGAGTTTGGCTGCAGATTTATTTAAATAAGTTATAAAACCGCGACTATTAATACTAACAATACAATTATTACTTGTATCTAAGATAGCTTTCAAATTCACACTGGCCTTGTCCCGTTGCTTCAGCAGGCTGTTGGCAAGTTTATTCTCAGAAATAACTCCCAGATAATTGTTATTATCATCTACAACTACTATTCTATTTAAGGGATATTCTAGAATAGTAGATACCAGGATTTTATGGTTTACAACTATAGCCTCTTCTATATAGTCCTTTATGGGGGTTGTGAAGGGTACTTTATCCAGAAAAGCTTTAGCTATCCCACTACTAGTAAGAATACCGGCAATAAAACCCGATTCTTCTACAACAGGTATCTTATTTATCCGTAACCGGGTAAATAGTTGAGCCGCTTCTTTTAAAGAAATTCGGGAATTACAACTGGTCTTATTTACATCCAAAAGCCGATCAATACGCATTACTATTTTTCCTCCAAATAAAAATTTCAAAATTCAATTATTCTAAAATATTAGATACTTTTTTTGTAAATCCTCTTATTTATTACTTAGTAATTTTTTGTTTATCTAAAAGCTAAAAAATACCCGTTAAAAAACGGGTACACATTTTAAAAAAATTTTTTATTTATTACTCGCTTTTAGTATTCGCAATTCCTCAATGAGAGCTGGTATTACTTTAGTCACATCTCCAACAATACCCAGGTCTGCAACTTCAAAAATAGGTGCATCGGGATTAGTATTAACAGCAATAATACATTCTGATTCTTCCATACCGGCCACATGTTGAATTGCCCCGGAAATCCCACAGGCTAAATAAAGGTCCGGTCTAACCGTTTTACCGGTTTGACCTACCTGACGGTTATGCTCTATCCAACCCGCATCTACCGCTGCCCGGGAAGCTGATACTAAACCACCTAGTTTATGGGCCAGTTCCTCTAATAATTTAAAGTTTTCCGGTTTACCAACGCCTCTCCCCCCTGAAACTAGAATACTGGCATCTTCGATATTAATCTTTTGCTTTGTTTCTTTTACTACCTCTAAAATTTCTACATTGATATCGGCTGGAGTTAATTGTACAGGATATTCTTCAATATCTAACGTTCTACTTTCATCCCTAGCCAGCTTTTGCATTACCCCTGGTCTTACCGTCGACATTTGTGGCCTATGGTTGGGACAAATTATGGTGGCCATAATATTCCCACCAAAAGCTGGCCTAGTCATTAATAAATTTCTTGTTTCCTCATCAATTTTCAAGGAGGTGCAATCAGCAGTGAGCCCGGTGGCAACTCTCGCCGATACTCTTGGGGCCAAATCTCTCCCAATGGAAGTTGCCCCAATTAATACTATCTCTGGTTTTCTTTCATTAATTATCTCAGCAAGAACTTTGGTATAAGGCTCTGTAGTATATATGTCTAGCAACTCATTGTCTACCACTATTACTTTATCTGCTCCATAATAAATGAGCTCTTTGGCCCTATCTTTTATTCCATTTCCTAAAATAACTGCTGTTAAATTCTCCCCTAATTGTTCTGCTAATTCCTTACCCTTACCCAGCAGTTCCAAAGATACTTTTTGAATTTCTCCTCCCCTTTGTTCAGCAAAAACCCATACACCTCTATAATTAGCAATGCTCATTATTACTCCTCCTGTTTCTTTAACTAATAATGTATTTTTCCAATAACTTTTCCACAATAATTTTAGCTGCTTCCCTAGCATCCACATTATGCACTTTACCTGCAGTTTTAGCACCTTTTGTAAAAGATGCCTTAACTTTGGTCGGAGAACCTTTAAGTCCTATATTGCTCTTATCCACTGTATCTTCAATATCTCTTAAAGTCCAAATTTTAACTTCCTTTTCTCGATAGGCATCATAGACCAGACCTACAGTCATGTATCTTGGTATGCTCATTTCCTTTAAAGCAGTGATTAAACAAGGCAGTTTAACTTTAATTTTGTGATAACCATCCTCGAAAATCCTTTTAACGATAATACTAGCCCCTTCTACGGATAAATCTTCTACATAACTAACCTGGGGTAACCCTAAATGTTCTGCAATCTGAGGACCAACCTGTGCTGTATCTCCATCTATAGCCTGGCGGCCGGTTATAATTAAATCATACTTTATTTTTCTCAATGCCGCCGCTAAAGTACTGGAGGTAGCCCAGGTATCTGCCCCACCGAAAGCCCTGTCACTTAATAAGATGGCTTCATCCGCTCCCATTGCTAAGGCTTCTCTTAAAGCAGCATCTGCTTGAGGTGGCCCCATTGATAAAACTGTAACATGGGCACCTAGTTGGTCTTTTAATTTGAGGGCTGCCTCCAAACCACTTTTATCATCGGGATTGATAATACTGGGGACTCCTTCTCTGATTAAAGTACCGGTCTTAGGGTCTAATTTTACTTCATTTGTATCTGGAACTTGTTTTATACATACAACAATATTCATCTCTAAAGACCTCCTATTTTAAAATATTAGCTGCAATAACCATTTTTTGTACTTCTGATGTTCCTTCATAAATTTCGGTTATTTTGGCATCTCTCATCATTCTTTCTACCGGATATTCTCTGGTATATCCATATCCTCCATGCAGCTGTACAGCTTTAGTGGTAACCTCCATAGCTACTTCAGCAGCAAATAATTTGGCTTGGGCAGCCGCAACAGTATATGGTTGCTTACTATCTTTTAGCCGGGCAGCCCGATACACCAGCAACCTTGCTGCATCAACTTTTGTTTGCATATCAGCTAACTGAAATTGTGTATTCTGGAATTTGGCTATTGGCCTGCCAAACTGTCTTCGTTCTTTGACATAAGTAACAGTTTCATTAATAGCCCCCTGAGCTATTCCCAGGGCTTGTGCAGCTATTCCTATCCGCCCGCCATCTAATGTTTTCATTGCTACAGTAAAACCTTTTCCTTCCTTACCAAGAAGGTTTTCTTTGGGAACTTTACAATTTTCAAAAATGAGTTCACAGGTTGATGAACCCCTAATACCCATTTTAGCCTCTTTTTTACCTATACCAAATCCTGGAAAATATTTTTCCACGATAAAGGCAGATATTCCCTTGGTTCCTTTAGACTTATCTGTTATGGCCATAACAATATAAATATCAGCATACCCGGCATTAGTTATAAAAATTTTTGAGCCATTAAGGATATAATAATCTCCATCCAGTTCAGCAGTAGTTTGCTGACCGGCAGCATCGGTACCTGCATTAGGTTCAGTAAGTCCGAAAGCCCCAAGTTTTTCACCTTTTGCCAGGGGAACCAAGTATTTTTGTTTTTGTTCCTCAGTACCATATTCATAAATGGGAGCAGCACACAATGATACATGGGCAGATAATACAACACCGGTAGTAGCACATGCTTTGGATAATTCCTCCACTGCCATTGTATAGCCAAGGCTGTCTCCACCTTGTCCACCATATTCTTTAGGAAACGGTATACCCAAAAATCCATATTTGGCCAATTTTCCCACAGTTTCCACAGGAAATCTTTCCTGTTCATCAAGTTCATGAGCTAAGGGTTTTACTTCATTTTCTGTAAATTCCCTATACATTTTTTGCAACATAATGTGTTCTTTAGCTAAAAAATCCATTACTTTTCCTCCTTATGCTAACTATTAAAATTTAAATTATAATTTTTATTGAGATGTCCAAACTAAAAATAGATGCCAGGCAACTGTCACAGCTCTAAAGTTTAAACACCTCAATAAAATCCTTATTTAACCATTACTAAAGCCATTCCCTCACTAACCACTTTACCGTGTTGGTTCTCAACATAAGTCTTAAGTTTTAGCCTTCTTTTAATATCATCTTTTTCTATAACACTAACTATTGCTGTTAGTACATCATTAATAAATACCGGTGCTACAAACTTAATTTCCTGAGACAAATAAATTGTACCCGGTCCAGGTAATTTAGTACCTAATACTGCAGATATTAGACCGGCACTAATCATGCCATGGGCAATTTTTTCTTTAAATATTGTTTTTTTAGCATATTCACTATCAAGGTGCACTGGATTGACATCACCGGTAACTTTAGCAAACATCTGAATATCATCATCGGTTATTTGCTTTGTGTAACTAGCCTCATCTCCAATTTTAATTTCTGCAAATGCTTTGAACTCAATCATTGTAATTCCTCCAAATTTAAATAAGTTTAATAAACTAAAATACTGCATGTGCTTTTTTTAACTTTCTAATTCACTAAGATTAGGTTATGAGCAAAATATTTAACTGTAATTAATTAGATACGCAAAAATCATGCCAGTTAATAATTTAATGAAACTCCCGAAAAATAAAGATATTTAAGAAAGAAATGTAGCAAAGTGTCTAAAAAAATGGATTTTCATTTTTGTGAAAGTGCGTACATTCTCCAATCATTGTTGCAACATGCTGATGTTTTAGTAAAATCCAAAAAAATAAACACACTGTCTATTATTTTAGACAGTGTGTTTTTGTTAATTGGAAGCATTTCTTATGCCGCTCTATCCTTATGTATTGAAGGATAAAGTATGCGACCTATTATTTATTTTTATTGCTATTACTATCTGTATATTTAATAATTTCTATATCCTCAATAGTTATAAGTCCTTGTTTAACCACCTCATCTAAAAATGGTATTATTTTTTCAATGTATTCTACACTATCTACAATATCAATTAGAATTGGTAAATCAGAAGAAATAGCTAAAATACGGGCACTATGTATTCTACTATTAGCACCAAATCCTTCCAAGCCTCTAATAACGGTAGCCCCTGCCAGCCCCAGTTCTTTGGCTTTTAACACTATAGCATGGTACAGAGGCATACCTTTATATTTATCACTCTCACCTATATAAATTCTTAATCTACGGGCTTTTCCTGTAATTTTAACCATTTTCATCACCCCTTTCTTTTATTGAATTAAAAAAATTTGGTAAACTTGCTCCTATCCAAACGGCGAAAAGGCCCAATACTACACTTAATCCTATATTAAGAATAGCAACTATTAAATTACCTTCTTTTAATATATTCATTGTTTCCAAACTAAATGTGGAAAAGGTAGTAAATGCACCTAAAAAACCTACACTAATCATCATCCTTACCTGGGGAGAAATTAATGACCTCTCTAAAGTTAAAGTGTAGACAAAACCCAGTAAGAAACAGCCAACAATATTTACGGTAAAAGTTCCATAAGGGAAAACTTGCTGACTCTTATTATAAATCCAGGTTGAAACCAAATACCTGCTTAGAGCTCCCAGTGCACCTCCTATAGCAATATAAAAATAGTTTAGATAAAACACGTTGACCATCTCCTTTAATTTTAAGCTAATATTTATTATATACCGGCAATAATTCCTTGCCTTTCCCAACTTTAATATTCATACTAATAGACATCTTTTCCACCCTTATTTCGATTTTTCCAATTCTTCCACACATAGTATTTCGAATATAGTATTGCAAATCCCTTTTCCAAACATTAACCTTTATTTTCTGAGGCTATTATTCATAATCCAATACCTACCTTAATATTAAAAGTTCCGCTAACTTTTTAACCAGATTATATTTTTTGTTGACTTTAACGTTTCGTTATAGATCGGTTACTAAAACCAAAATCAGTAACTACAGCCGGATATAGACTTTATACAGATCATGATCTCGAAAGATTGCAGCAAGTTTTATTCTCTAAAAAACTTGAGTTTAAGCACATCTTTTTCTGTATAAACGGCTATACCATTTTTAATTAATAAATCAGCAGTAAAACCATTTCCTTTTATAAGTTCTCCATTAAAGTTTCCATTATATATAAAACCATAACCGCAAGAAGGACTTCTAGATTTTAATATTGCTATTTCTGTTTTAACAATTTGAGCAATTTTTAAAGTCTTTTTTGCACCATCAACAAATTCCTTTGTGAACTCTTTTCCATCTTTACTTAAAACTTTTTTATTTCCAGTTTCATCAGTAATAATTTCACAACAAACTCTAGGAATCTTTAACCCTCCTAATAATTCAGGACAGACTGGAATAGCTTTACCTTGTTCAACCAATTGGCTTATAAATTTATTCTTACTATTTCCACCATTATATCTACAATTAATTCCAGCTAAACATGCACTTACTAAATACAAACCAGTTCATCTCCCTTTCTTCAAAATGTCATCATTTTTTATTAATAACTCCGTAGCAGCGGATTTCATATAAATACCACATTCCCAACCTTATGTTCGGAAATCCTTTAAAAAGAGTAGAGTATTCCCCTATATTATTGGAAAATACAACCTATATATTAAATGTCTTTTACTTATTTTAAATTATCTATTTTTTCTTGAAGTGCTTTCTTTATAACCGAAAACTCCATACCTTCATTTGTACAAAAATCTCTAATGGTCATTAAAGGATTTGGCATCTTTTTTCCCAAGACTTCTTCAATATCTTTCTTGTAAAGTCCCCAGTCCAATACTTCTTTAAAAGTAGTTTTACCTTTTACAATTTTTTCATATTCTTGCTCATTAGTCTTGATAGTGTTATTGTTTAATGTTGTTGTTTTAATTTGAGAAAGTTCAACTAGATGGTTATCCAAATACTTTGATTGCTCATCGGTCAAATTTCCTTGTGTTTTTAAAATATCAACTGCCGGGCCTAATAAATAACTACTGTCGTTAATAGTATAGGGAAGTCCTTTATATAAAGCTACAAACATCCGAACTGAATCGGTCCCAATTTCTACTCCAGATGTTTTTAAATTTTCATATCTGGTTTCCAATTCTTTAATTTGAACAGAGGCTAAGTTTTTAACATCATTTAAACCGAAACCTTTTCCTAAATCTTCTAAGGGTATAATAAATAATCTACTTACATCACCAAATGTATATGAACCCCTTATATCTGCCGGATTATAGCTTCCGGCAAATTCTCCTTGTTTATATTTAGCAGGAATCTTAGAAGATGTTGTACGCCATAAATTCATAGCTGCCGATAAACTAACACCTCCAAATATAAAAATAAATATTACTAACCCCATAACCCAAGGTTTTATTTTCATAAGACCACCCCTCCTTTTGTTGTAAATTCTACAGTATTGGCAATAGGACAAGCATCATCTGAAGTACATTTCAAACAGCTTATACATTGCTGGTTTCTGATAATTCCTTTATTTGAAATACTAATATTCATTGGACATGCCCTATCACAAGCACTACACAAAATACAAGTTGAGGATTCCCTTTTAATTTTAAATATTCTAAACAAGTTAGTAATTCCCAACACTGCTCCATAAGGACAGGCATATTTACACCATGGTCTTTCTACAAATAATGAACTAATAATAGTTATTCCTAAAATAACTAATGCACTTACAGTAATTTCACTGGTCCAAAAGTTAAATAATGCATAATATGGATCATAGTCTTGGAATAATAGCTTACCGGTGACCCCAATAGCATATAAGACCCATAAAAGTATAATATAACGGAGGTATCTTAAATATCTATCATATTTATACGGTATAAAACTATTATATTTTTTCCCAATTATTTTTCTGCCGATTTTTCCAATCAATTCTTGAAATGACCCCAGTGGACATACCCAACCACAAAAAACAGGCCCAAATAATATCGCTAAGGCAAAAACGATAAACATAAGTACAAAAGATGACTCGTGTATTTTTTGAACAAAAGTACCAACAGTCAAAAATTGATAAATTGATACAACTCCACCGAAAGGACATAATGCATGTAAAGACGCCGAAGATAAAAACAAAATGCCACTCTTGCCACTTTCTACTAAATTTTTATTAACTGCAATCATTAAGATTAAAAAGAAGAAAAAAACTTGAACAACCAAACGTGGCCAATTTTTAGTTTTCTTACCCATTCTTATCAACCCTTTCATTAACTTATTTTTTATATTAATAAGTTGATTTAAAAATACTTTGCCCCTCCCTTGTTTTTGTTGATTTTATTTTAACTATTTAATATTTGGAAATTTTTTAGCAATTATCAAGAAAATATCAAGATTTAATATTTATAAATAATAAAAGGGCCTATTCTATTTGAATAAGCCCTCTTTATTTAAAACACATTCTTTGTTACTTGGTAATATTAGCACCAAAACCCATGCCACGTCCCATGCCCATTCCACGTCCTTGACCTCTTCCGAAACCTAAACCACCGCCAAATTGTTGTCCCAAAGGCATTCTGTTGGGGTCTGGAGTTCCGTTACAAATGGCAATTCTTTCTTCCAAAGCTTTTTTAATTGCTTCCCCATTTTCTTTTGTAATTAAGCCCTGGTTAACTCTTTCATCAATAATTGCTTTCTTGTACTCAAGCATATTATTTTTAAATTGTTCTAATACACCGTTTTCTTGTGCAATTTGACCATATGTTTTACCTTGACTTCTTAAATTAAAAACTTCATCTTGAGTTTTTCCAGTTAAATTAGCAACCATTTCTGAAGGATGGGTATAGGTAGCAGCAAAAGCAACTGTTGCCATGAAAAGACTGAGAACAAAAGTCGTAATAATGATAGTTGATTTTTTTCTCATTGTAAAACCTCCTTATTTATATTTGTTAGCCGGCTTACTTATAGTTTAGCAATTGATATTTTATATTATTTCTAGAAAATGTCAAGATATTATTAAGATTTATTTTAAAAGTACCTAATTTTAGTCAACCTAATTGTTATCTAAATTTTTGATCACTATAAACTCTAAGTAGGTATTATAGATTAATTTTAGGTATAGACAGGAAATGATAAAATAATAATGATGAAGTTTTAGGAGGTAATTAGAATGGATAGATTAAAAAAAATTCTTAATAAAATTGATAGTAAAGGCTACAAAGCATATAAAAATATACAGGGTATTTATCAAGGTGAGTGGTTTAAGCTTTACATAGACTATGTACAAGGAGATCCTTTTGCTTCTCCTTCCCGCATTCGCCTGGAAGTTTCCCAGGAAATTACCAAGTACCATAAAGATTATTATAGTACCCCTACCCGCCTTATTACTTTCCAAGATTTCTTAGCAAGGGAATTAGCTGAAAAAATAAAAAGTAATACTGGTAAACTTGGAGGTACCGGTAAAAGTGGTCTAATTGCCATTGATACTCCCGGTCAGGAAGTATTATCTCGGACAGCAATAAAAATTAACCACCAAAAAGTTGAAATACGACTTTCCGTCGGACTTCCCGCTAAGGGAAGAACAATCCTTGGCAAAAGTGCTGCTGAGCTACTTTGTGAGATTATACCAGATATAATTAAGCACTCTTTATTTAATTTTAATGAACAAAACCTTATCAAGCATTTACACCTGGCTGACCAGCAGGAAGCCATTCGCAGCTATTTAGATGAACATGGCTATGTAGCCTTTATTGCCAATGGTGCCATTTTACCCCGGGAAAGCGGGATAAGTAACCGTCCGTTAAAAACCGGTAATGTTATTGCTTTTCAATCCCCACCTACCCTGGAAATAGAAATACCCATTCCCCATAAAGGATCCATTAAAGGGATGGGAATACCCCGTGGAGTTACCTTAATTGTAGGTGGCGGCTACCATGGAAAAAGTACCCTACTTAAAGCCATAGAAAGAGGGGTTTATAACCATATCCCAGGAGATGGCAGGGAATATGTACTTACCAATAAACAGGCTTATAAAATCAGGGCTGAAGATGGTAGGCGGGTAGAAAAAGTAAATATCTCCCCCTTTATCAATAACTTGCCTTTTGGCCAAGATACTACCCGTTTTTCTTCCGAAGATGCCAGTGGTAGTACATCCCAGGCAGCCAATATTATGGAAGCCCTGGAAACAGGTGCAGAAGTTCTCTTGATGGATGAAGATACCAGTGCCACTAATTTTATGATCAGAGATGCCAGAATGCAGGAGCTGGTAGCCAAGGGTAAAGAACCCATTACTCCTTTTATAGACAAGGTAAGACAGCTCTATAATGACTTAAAAATTTCTACTATCCTGGTTATCGGAGGATCGGGGGATTATTTAGAAGTAGCAGATACAGTAATAATGATGGATGAGTATAGACCCGTTGATGTAACAAAAGAAGCTAAAGAAATTGTGAAAAGAATTGATAATAAACGCCACCAGGAGGGTGGAAATACCTTCGGGGAAATTACTCACCGTATTATTCTCCCACAGAGTTTTAATGCCTCCAGAGGTAGAAAAGAGAAGGTAGATGCCAAAGGATTAAATACTATTATATTCGGGATTAATAATATCGATCTCTCCCTGGTAGAACAACTGGTAGATACTAGTCAAACCCGTGCTATTGCAGAAATGATCAGGTATTTTTCCAAAAAATATGTTAATGGTCAGGATACTTTATCCCAACTGATTAAAAAGTTATATATAGATATTGAGATAAATGGGTTAGATATTATATCACCGTATTATGGACAACACCCCGGTGATCTGGCCTTACCCCGCCCTTTAGAAGTGGCTGCCGCAATTAACAGGTTAAGAAGCCTAAAAGTGAAGTAATTTATTCCTAACTTATTATTAATAAATTTTTACTTATTTTTATAAATATTTGATATAAAAAACGACCCTCAACCAAGGGTCGTTTTTTTATCTTCTTCTCAAAAACTCCGGAATTGTCCAATCTTCTGTAGGGAAATTCTTAATATTAATTTTCTCTTCTGCTTTTGGTTTTTGATCAAATCCTGTGGCAATTACTGTTACTCTAATCTCATCATCTAAATTTTCATCAATTACAGCCCCAAAAATAATATTGGCTTCGGGATCTGCCGCTTCTGCAATAATTTCTGCTGCTTCATTAACTTCGAATAAACCAAGGCCACTTCCACCGGTAATGTTCAACAGTACTCCTTTCGCACCTTCAATGGAGGTTTCCAGCAATGGCGAAGATATGGCATTACGGGCAGCTGTTACGGCCCTGTTTTCACCAGCAGCTGTACCTATCCCCATTAATGCTGAACCGGTATTCTGCATGATAGTTTTTACATCGGCAAAATCCAGGTTAATCAAACCAGGTACGGCAATTAAATCCGAAATACCCTGAACACCCTGGCGCAAGACATCATCGGCAATCCTGAAAGCTTCATTTATAGAAGTATTTTTATCTACAACTTGTAACAACCGATCATTAGGAATAGTAATGAGTGTATCAACCTTTTCTTTTAGGGTGGATATACCGGTAACAGCCTGTTGTGAGCGTTTACGTCCCTCAAAGGTAAATGGTTTGGTAACCACTCCAACTGTCAAAGCCCCTACTTCCTTAGCTACCTCGGCAACAATGGGAGCAGCACCTGTACCTGTACCACCACCCATACCAGCAGTTACAAAGACCATATCGGCACCTTTTAGAGCTTTAATAAGTTCATCACGACTCTCTTCCGCAGCATTTTTACCTATCTCGGGGTTTGCTCCAGCTCCTAGACCTCTAGTCAATTTAGTTCCTATTTGTAATTTAACTTCCGCTTGAGATAAATACAATGCCTGGGCATCAGTATTTACAGCAATAAATTCTACTCCTTTTAAACCCGCTGCTATCATCCTGTTTACTGCATTACTACCACCACCACCAACGCCAATAACTTTAATCTGGGCAAATTGGTGAATATCTACATCAAATTCTAGCATGAAGCCAAACAACCCCTTTCCTCCAACTCTGGCAAATTATTTATGTTATGTAGAAATATTACACTTTTTACTTTAACATAAATTCCACATGTTAAGACGAATTCCCTTTTTTCCTAATCTAAATTTTTCTTTTTATTACCGGCGGTCCTGTAAAACGCAGGTCAATATATTCCACTAACTCCTGATCCAGCCCTCTTTTATTAAAATCCTGCAGGATCTGGTTTAAATTAGCAAGTTTTTCTTTTATTTTGTCAAGAGAACCTAATCTGATCTCGATACCATTACTGGTGTAAGCTAGGATATGCTTGCTTTTTGCTATATTAATCTCCACCAGGTTTTCCAAAAGAGCCGGGTCACTTTCTTTTATAATATTCAAGGCCATAAAAAGACCTTGATTGTTTATTAATTGACCTGGCCCCGGTAACTGTTCTAGACTTATTCCACTGATTACGGGTAAGTTATATTCACCTAAATCATGGACTAAAGCTAAAAAATACCCTTCTTCACTTACTTGAATAAATCCATCCTGGCTAACCAAAAGACCAACAGGCTTACGTTCTTCAATTACAATTTGCAAAGTATTAGGCAGCTTTCGCTTCAACTCTACTCCTTTGACCAGGGGATGGACGGAAATTCTCTTAATAATCTCCTCACTGTTTATTTCCATTAAGTTTTGCCCGGTGTTTACCTGGCTTAAACTCAATATTTTTTCCGTTTCCAGCAAATTATTGCCAGTTACCTTAATATCTTTAATATTAAAAAAGGGGGAATGAATAAAAAAGTATAAACCCACTGCCAGTAGTAAAATATAAATGACAGGGGTCGGTAATTTAATACTGTTTTTATTTTTCTTGCCTTTGCGATAGCTATCAATATGGGTAATTTCCATCTTATTCACCCTAATTTTGCCGGTAAATTAAAAAATCCTCGACCTAATTATAGCAAAATCAACTATAACTTGTCCAAGGTTTTCCTTTGGTAAAACGCAAACTAACAGTTTGCGGTTTACTATTTATTTTTCCAAACCTCTTTGAGTTTCCGCAACTCGAATAATTTTTGCTCCCAGGCCCCGAAGTTTTTGCTCGAAATTTTCATATCCTCTATCAATATGATGAATAGAATCTATAATAGTGGCATCTTCCGCCGCTAGACCGGCAATTACTAAGGCTGCACCAGCCCTTAAATCAGAAGCATTTACAAATGTTCCACTTAAACCATTTTTTTCTTTACCTTTTATAATGGCTACTCTACCTTCAACTTTGATATCAGCACCCATGCGCCGCAATTCATCCACATGCTTAAAACGATTTTCAAAAATATTTTCACTTATAATACTGGTTCCTTTAGCTATAGAAAGAAGGGCCATCATTTGCGGCTGCATATCAGTTGGAAAACCGGGGTAAGGCATGGTTTTAATATCGACGGCTTTTAGATCTTCCATTCCTATCACTCTCAGACCAGATTCTTCTTCCGTTATTTTAATTCCTATCTCCCTTAATTTTGAAATAACAGCTTCCATATGTTTGGCTTGAACATTCTCAATTTTAATATTACTTTTTGTTATGGAAGCAGCAACCATTAAGGTACCAGCTTCTATCCGGTCAGGAATTACTGTATGTTCAGTCGCAGATAGCTCATCTACACCTTTAATAGTTATAATATCTGTCCCAGCCCCACTGATCTGAGCACCCATATTATTTAAAAAACGTTGTAAATCCACTATCTCAGGTTCTTTAGCTGCATTGGAAATTATAGTTTCACCTCTGGCCAGAGTCGCCGCCATCATTATATTTTCAGTTGCTCCTACACTGGGAAAATCCAAGCAAATTTCTGCCCCTTTTAAGTATCCATCTTTGGCAATAGCTTCTATAAATCCGAATTTTTCTTCAATTATAGCACCCATGGCACTTAAACCTTTAAGATGTAAATCCATTGGCCGGGAGCCAATGGCACAACCACCTGGAAAACTCAGCTTGGCTGAACGAAATTTAGTTAAAAGTGGACCCATTACTAAATTGGATGCTCGCATCTTCCTCATCAAAAAATCTGAAATCTCTATGGAATTTACTTTGCTAGCATCAATTTTCATAGTTGAACCAGACCACTCAACGGTACAACCTAAAAATTCCAGTACCTCTTTCATTACATGAACATCACGCAACCTAGGTACATCCTTGATAACACAAACACCTGATGAAAGTAGAGATGCAGCTAAAATAGGTAAAACTGCATTTTTAGCCCCACTTATACGTACGGAACCAGAAAGAGGATTTCCACCCATAATTATATACTTTTCCACCGTTATCCCCCCATAATAAGTATCTCTGGTTCTAGAAACAATTTATATTTTTTATATACTTCCTTTTGAATTTTATCAATTAAAGCGAGAACATCTGCACTTGAAGCTCCTCCCAGGTTAACAATAAAATTAGCATGTTTATCTGATACCTTTGCTTTCCCTACTTGCCAACCTTTAGCCCCAATGGAATCAATAATACGGCCGGCAGAATCTCCTGGCGGATTTTTAAAAACACTACCGGCATTGGGATATTCCCAAGGTTGTTTATCCTTTCTAAATTCTAAATTTTTTTCCATTTGGGCTTTTATTTCCAGGACATCACCACGCCTTAATTTAAAATGAATTTCAATTACAATTACATCCAAGTTTTTTAATTTACTGAATCTGTAAGTAAATTCTAAATCCTCATTATTAAAATAAAGTAATCTCCCTTGCAAATCCATAGCTACCACACTGGTAACCACATCACCCATACTGCTACCATGAGCACCTGCGTTCATAATAACAGCACCACCTACAGTACCGGGTATCCCCGTGGCAAACTCTAAACCCGATAATCCACTGGCTGCTACCCGATTAGCTAAAAAAGGTAACTTAACTCCTGCTTCAGCAATTACTTCTTCACCATTTATTTTTATTTTTTTTAATCCCCCGCCTGTATGTATTACAAGACCCCGGATACCCTCATCTCTAACTAGCAGGTTGGAACCTCCGCCGATAATGGTTACTGGAAGCTTTTCTAAACTAGCAAACTTCAAAGCAATTTCTAAATCCATCCAATCTACCGGGGTAAAGAATAAATCAGCCGGCCCACCAATACGCCAAGTGGTATGCCGGCTCATGGCTTCAGAAACTTTTATAATTCCTTTTACTTCTTTTTTTAAGGCTTGGGCCAGTTTTATTAAATTCATGACTGCTCCCTCTCTAAACCGAGGCTAAAGCTTCTTTTCCATTTAAAAGTTTATCAACCAAATCCACACCGACTCGCCAGATATTACCTGCACCCAAAGTAAGTACTAGATCGCCAGGCCTAACAATAGATGCCAAATATTCCAGTAATACAGTTCTATCCTTAATGTATTTTACATCTAAATCAGCAGGAAGATGGTCAACGATAGATTGGGTAGAAACACCCGGAATAGGTTTTTCACCTGCTGAATAAATCTCATCTAGGATTAGCTTATCTGCTAAATTAAAACTCCTCGCAAATTCTCTGGCTAGGAATTGTGTCCGAGTATACCTGTGAGGCTGAAAAACAGCAATAATTCTTCCCGAATGGCTATTTCTAGCAGCTTGTAGCGTTGCTTTGATTTCTGTTGGATGATGGGCATAATCATCAATAATTTGGATATTATTAACCTTACCTACTAGTTGAAAACGTCGCTGAACACCACGGAAGTTTGATAAAGCCTTTTGAATATCTACTAAACTAACTCCAAACTCTTGACCAACCGCAATAGCGGCTAAGGCATTACTTATATTATGCTTACCAGGAACATTAAGTTCCAATTCTCCTAAAAATTTTTCCCCTTTATAAATATCTGCTCTGGTACTTAACCCCTGGAACCTAAAGTTATTAGCAGTATAATCTGCCTTTTCAATTAGGCCATAAGTTATCAATTTACCGGGAACATGATTGACAATTTGTTTAACATATGGGTTATCAATACATAAAATAGAAAAACCATTAGGACTTCCGAGGTCAACAAATTTATTAAAAGCCTTTATAATATTTTCTAATGAACCATAATGGTCTAAATGATCATCTTCTATATTGGTTATTACAGTCGACCAAGGTAATAGTTTCAGGAAAGAACCATCACTCTCATCGGCTTCCGCAACCAGATACTCACCTCGCCCTAATTTAGCATTACCACCGATATCATTTAGTTCTCCCCCAACTACAACTGTTGGATCAAGGTTATTTTTTTCTAATACTAAAGCAATCATTGAGGTTGTTGTTGTTTTACCATGGGCGCCGGCTATACAAATGGCTTTTTGATTTTCCATCAATCTTGCCAGCATCTCCGCCCTTTGAATTACAGGTATATTTAATTTTTTAGCTCTTTTTACTTCTTCATTTTCATCAGGTATTGCTGTGGATACTACAACAGTATCTACACCTTCTTGAACATTTTCTGCTCCATGACCAGCAAAAACAATAGCGCCATTTTCTTCCAATCGTTTTGTTGTATCAGTAACATTTAAGTCTGACCCAGAAACTTTAAAACCTAAATCTAAAAGAACTTTAGCAATACCGCTCATTCCGGCGCCACCTATGCCGACAAAATGTATCCATTCTGATTTTTTTAAGGTCAACATCCTTCAACTCCTTCCGGCCATTCTACTGCAAATTAAAGCGGAGTATGCTCTTGTATAGGAAACTACTACCTGTATATAATTTCCTTATCAAGACAAAATCACAAATAAATAACTAATTATTGATGATTTTGTTCTTTACTTTATATGCAAAATTAGCAAATTGTGTTACAAAAATCAAGCTTGTCCCCATTACAATGACTAGTTGGTGTGGTTAATAACCAGAAAAATATAAAAGCTCCCGTCATTATTTGCACTTTACATTAAGAATCAAAATAAGCTATATTTCCTTCTTTTTGTCCAGATATCTATCTAGCAACCAGGTCACTTAACCAATTGTTTCCTCTAAAACTCTCATTATCTTCTCCATTGAATCCGGATTTCCTGCTTTTTTTATATTATCAGACATTTCTACTAATCTTTCAGGGTGATTAATTAGTTTCCTAACAGTTTCAAATAAAGTATTCCCTTTAAGGTCTTTATCTAAAATCATGATAGCTGCATCAAGATTTACTAAGGATCTGGCATTAAACTCCTGATGGTTTTCTGCCGCATATGGATAAGGTATTAGTATTCCTGGTAAACCAATTGCTGTAATCTCTGCGAGAAAAGTAGCTCCAGCTCTGGCAATACATAGATCCGCAGCTTTTAAAGCATACTCCATATTATAAATATAGGGTTTAAGAATAAGGTTTCCATATTCTTCTATATTTATTCCTTTTAGAGCCAGTTGATTTATTACATCATAATAACCTTGCTCTCCGGTAGCATGGATTATTTGTAAATTTGGAATTTGTAAAAGTTCCTGATAAATAGAAACAATAGCGTTATTTATACTTTTGGCCCCTCTACTTCCACCACTTACCAATAAAGTTATTTTTCCTGATTGAAGGTTAAAAAAATCTAGTCCTTCACTTTTTGTTATTTTAAAAATCTCATCACGGACAGGTAAACCGGTTAAAACCACTTTTTGAGAATCTAGAAAATACTTAGCAGATTCAGGAAAAGTGATCATTATTTTATTGACAAGTTTGGCTAAAGTCCTATTAGTTAGACCTGGCAAAGCATTCTGTTCGTGAATAATAGTGGGTATTTTTAAAAGGCTAGCAGCAAGAACCACAGGCCCACATACATAACCCCCAGTACCTATAACTACCTGGGGATTAAATTTACGAATAATATTAAGAGCCTGAGTACCACCTTGAATTGCCTTTAATCCTGCTCTTAGTGCCTGCCAGGAAAATTTTCGCTGCCAACCTTCCACTTCAATGGTTTTAAAATTCAATCCTGTTTGAGGAACAATTTTTGACTCCATGCCCCCCTTGGTTCCAACATAGAGTACTTCCGAATTAGGATATTTTTTTAGTAGATTTTGAGCAATGGCCACAGCGGGGTAGACATGGCCACCGGTACCACCGCCTGTAAAAAGTACACGCATTATATATTCACCAACCTTTACTTAAGTAGCCAGGAGCTAAAGTATCACCAGTGCCCTGCAACTCATGAGCTATACACTTACTTTTATTTGTGACAATAGCGGGAAATATTTAAGAGAATTCCTACACCTATTAAAGAAAAGGTCAAGGATGAACCACCATAACTGACAAAAGGTAAGGTAATCCCTGTTACCGGAAGGCTACCGGTAACAACACCAATATTTATTACCGATTGTACAGCTATAATACTTGTTAGTCCTACCGCTAATAGTGATGCAAAACGGTCAGGTGCATAGAGGGCAATGCGGTATCCCCGCCAAATAAATAAGAAAAAAAGTAAAATAACAAGGAAAACACCAATAAAACCTAATTCCTCTCCAATAATAGCAAATATAAAATCTGTATGTCGTTCAGGTAAGTAGAGGAACTTTTGCCTGCTGTTACCCAGTCCTATCCCAAACAACCAGCCTGAACCCAAAGCATAAAGGGATTGGACTGTTTGGTAACCTTCATTACTAGCTGTTTCAAATGGTTTAAGATAACCTACGATCCTTTTCAATCGGTAAGGTTCCTGGATAATTAAACCTATAACACCTAAAACTCCTGTAAAAGCTAACCCAAATAAATGGGATAACCTTGCTCCCGCTGCAATAAACATGCAAAAAGCAGTCCCTGCCACTGCAATGGTTGTACCTAAGTCAGGTTGTAATAATAAAAGAGCTACCACAATGCCTAAGACGGCCAAATAGGAAAGAAACCCTTGAAAATTTTTAATTTTTTCCGTATCCATGCTCATGGCCCGGGCAAAGAAAAAAACAATAGCCAGTTTAACAATTTCCGAGGGGGTGAAGGTCAAGGAACCAACCCCTAGCCACCTGCTGGAGCCTTTTACATTAATCCCCACTCCCGGGATTAAAACCAAAACTAATAAAACAAGGGTTACAATAAATCCAGTGACAATTAATCGTTTAGTTTTATAATAATCAAAATTCATAAAGAAAAACATAGAGATAATTCCTAGCCCCGCCCACATTAATTGTCTTTTTAAAAAATGATAAGGGTTATCATAAAAAAGCATGGCATGATAGGAACTGGCACTTAAGACCATAATCACACCTATACTTAATAGGAGGAAAGTAGTCAAAAAAAGTACGATATCGGGTTGCTTTTTTTTAAAGCTCACCCTTTCACCCCCTTAGCTGTAGTACTAGTTCTTTAAAAGCCTGACCTCGTTCTTCAAAATTTTTAAACATATCATAACTGGCACAGGCCGGCGAAAGTAAAACTATATCCCCTTCCTTGGCCAATTTAAAAGCTTGAGCTACTGCTTGAGAATAAGTTTGAGCCTCATGATAATTATAAAAACCTTTTTCTATCAAAGCTTTCTTAATTTCCCCGGCAGCTTCCCCTACCAAAATCACTTCTTTAACCTTTTCTTTTATTTTTTCTGCAAAATAGGAAAAATCACTACCTTTATTCCTGCCACCAGCAATTAGTATTATTGATTCATTATAAGCTTCTATAGCCTTAATACTGGCATCAGGATTTGTTCCTTTAGAATCATTTATAAACTTAATACCATTTATTTCGGTGATAAATTCTAATCTATGGGGGACACCTGGAAAATTTTTCAGGGTGTTTTGAATTTCTTCAGGCTCTAAGCCCAAAATATAGCCGGCGGCAACAGCTGCCATGGTATTTTCCAAATTATGGGTTCCTTTAATACTAATCTCTTCCGGTTTACAAATAGGAATAGGTCCTTCCCCGATATCTATTACTAGATGATTATCCATTAAATAGACTCCTTCTTCTAACTTATTCTTCCGGCTAAAAAATATCACCTGACTTTTGGCCTGATAAGCTAATTCTTTTACTAAAGGGTCATCAAAATTTAGAATTAAAAAGTCTTCTTCCCTTTGGTTTTTAAAAATCCTGGCTTTAACAGCTCGATATCCCTCCATACTGCCATGCCGGTCCAGGTGATCGGGAGTCAGATTTAAGATAATGGCAACCCTTGGCTTAAAAGTATCAATTGTTTCCAATTGAAAACTACTGACCTCAGCTACAATTAAGTCTCGAGGAGTCAATTTTTTCACTTCATTAATAAGCGGTAACCCGATATTTCCACCGATTACTACCTTACGACCGCCATCTTTAAATAATTGTCCTACAAGGGCAGTAGTGGTTGTCTTCCCATTGGTACCGGTCACAGCAATAAATGGAGTTTGACAAAATCTATAAGCTAATTCAATTTCACTAATTACTGGAATTAGATTTTTTTGGGCCTCTACCAAAGGAGGAACAGTTAAAGGTATTCCAGGACTTGTCACAATAAAATCCGGGGATATTGTTTTTATGTCCGGCTGTTGACCCCAGAGAGTTTGAATTCCGAAAGTTTCTACTTCTGCCTGTACATTTTGCATAGTCTCTGCAGATTTAATATCCGTTAAAATCACTTTGGCCCCTTCATTAGCTAAAAATTTACTAGCTGCAATACCACTTCTAGCTGCACCCATTATTAAAACTTTTCGTCCCCGTACTTCCATTTCAGTTACCCCCATATTAGTTACTAATTACTAGTCCCAGTTACTTAACTAAAAGTATAATTATGAATCATTAACCCCAGTACAACCAGACCGGCAGCAGCTGTCCAGAAGGTAAAAACAACCCGTTGTTCTGACCAACCTTTTAATTCAAAATGGTGATGTAATGGGCTCATTAAAAAAACCCTTTCCCCAGTAAGTTTAAATGATATTACCTGTATAATTACGGACAAAGCTTCTATAACATAAATGCCACCTATGATGGGTAATAAAAGTTCAGTTTTTGTAACCACCGCTAAAGCTGCAATGGCACCACCTAGAGCCAGTGAACCTGTATCTCCCATGAAAACCCTAGCTGGATGTACATTAAAAAATAAAAATCCTAAACAGCTGCCAACTAAGGCTGAACTAAAAATAGTGATACTAAAAAACTGCTCGGTATAGCCTAACAAAACATAGCCCAAACCTACAAAAAGAGTAATTCCAGCCGCAAGACCATCCAAGCCATCTGTTAGATTTACAGCATTAGTAGTACCTATTGCCACCAAAATTACAAAAGGAAGATAAGCCCAGCCTAAATTTATATTATTACCCCAGAAAGGAATTATTAAATCAGTCCCCCTACCCAGATAATTTACCGCTACCCAGGCCAGTAAACCAGATAATATAAGCTGACCCAACAGCTTATCTCTAGCTTTTAAACCCAGAGATCTTTTTTTAACAACTTTAATATAATCATCAATGAATCCGATAAGACCGTACCCTAAAGTAAACAACACTAAAACATAGGTTAGCATGCTCTCTCTGGCAACAAATAACGTACCAAGTGTTAAACTAAGAAAAAACATGACTCCCCCCATTGTTGGAGTTCCCTGCTTTTCTAAATGACGTTTCGGTCCATCATCCCTGACACTTTGTCCAAACTTGAAACGTCTTAAAGCCGGAATAAGGAAAGGTCCTATTATCAAACACGTCCCACTACTTATAAAAAATGTAATAAGTATATCTTTCACCCTTTAATCACCCCATTAAACCCTGTACAATACCTTCCATTTTCATACCTCGACTACCTTTTACCAGTACTATATCATCTGGTTCGAGAAAATTTACTAAAAATCTTAGGGCAAGTTCATTTGTATTGGCAAAAACTACTTTCTCCTCAACCATTCCCGCTTCAATGGCACCCATGCCGATGAGTTTACCCAGTTTACCTACAGCTACAATAAGGTCAATGTTTTCATTAAAAGCAGTTTGACCTATTGCTTTATGACCTTGTTCTTCATAAATACCCAGTTCATACATATCACCTAATACAGCAATTCTTCTTCTCCCGGGCAATTGTGCCAATACTTTAATAGCAGCTGTCATAGAAGTTGGATTTGCATTATAGCTATCATTTATAATTTTTACACCTTGGGGAGTTGTCATTATTTCTAAGCGCATAGAAGTTAATTTTACATTTTTTAAGGCTTTTTTAATATCTTCCCAATCAAGGTTTAAACTTCTAGATATTCCTATTGCAGCCAAAGCATTTAAAACATTATGCTGACCTGGGATATTAAGCTTAATTTCTACCATTTCATTATCAACATTAACTGTAAATTTGGTTCCTTCTTCACCCAGGTATTCTACCTTACTAGCCCAAATATCAACCTTCTCGTCTAACCCATACCATTTGATTGTAGCCTGACATTTTTCTAACCAGGGTTGTAATAATTCCTTATCCTGAATATTTAAAAATACTGTGCCTTCTGGGGCTAGAAACTCTAGGAGCTCCGCTTTGGCTTGAGCTATCTTTTCCTGGGAACCTAAAAGTTCTGCATGAACTTGACCAATATTAGTAATTATACCGTGGGTGGGTTGAGCAAGATTACAAAGAAAAGCAATTTGTCCCAACCCCCGCATTCCCATTTCCAACACTAAAGCCTCATGATTTTTATTTATACTACATAAAGTTAAAGGAAGACCTAATTCATTATTATAATTACCTTCTGTTTTCACGGTATTATATTTTTGTTCTAAAATACTAAAAACCATGTCTTTGGTAGTTGTTTTACCTGTACTTCCTGTAATGGCAATAACGGGAATCTGGATATTCTGTCTAATCAATTTAGCCAAGTCCTGTAAAAACCGTAATGGATCTTCACAAATTAATAAATTTTTATCCTCAGGATTGGCTATAACACTAAAATCAGAAATTACCGCCCCTACTGCACCGTTATCTAAAGCATTTTCAATAAACTTATGCCCGTCGGTTTTTTCACCTTTTAAGGCAAAAAATAGATCTCCCTTTTTAACTTTTCTGCTATCAATAGCCACACCCTGGGGAATAATGTTAATTTTCCCTTGATAACGAGCTCCCAGCAATTTAGCTAGGTGTTGTAAAGTCAGGTCTAACATGTAAATCACTCTCTTCTAGGTTATTTATCGGGTCAGTGAGAGCACTGTTTCACTCTTTCACTGCTTTTAGGATTTCTTCCGCTACTCTTTTATCATCAAAGGGATATTTCCTTCCCTTTATTTCTTGATAAGTTTCATGCCCTTTACCGGCAATTATTATGATATCATCTTTGCGAGCCAAATTTATAGCTTCTTCAATAGCCCTTTTCCTATCAATAATTGTTTGATACTTATCTTTATCCATTATTTCCTCTAATCCCGGCAGGATATCCTTAATAATCCTTTCTGGGTCTTCTGAACGAGGATTATCAGAAGTAACTATACAATAGTCACTATACTGGGCAGCTGCTTTCCCCATCAAGGGACGTTTACTACGGTCTCTATCTCCCCCGCAACCAAAGACAGTGATAATTCTTCCCCGGGCAAACTCCCGGGCAGTTGTTAAAATATTGACCAGGCTATCGGGAGTATGGGCATAATCTACAATTACTGCAAAATCTTCTGTCCCTTCCACAAGTTGAAAGCGTCCTGCTATACCAGAAACTTTTTCCAGGCTGGCTATGGCATCTTTTAAAGAAACTCCTTCCGCTAGAGCTACAGTAAGAGCAGCTAATGAGTTATAAACATTAAACTTTCCAGTTAACTGTAATTTAACAGGATTTGTTCCTACATGATAGCTCACACCGGAAGCACTAATTTTTATATTTTCCGCTTTTATATCCACTTCATAATCAATGCCATAACTAATTTTAGCAGACTCTGTTTCTTTAAGTAGTTTTTGTCCCCAGGAATCATCACCATTTATCACAGCAAATTTACCATTCTTTGTGCCCATTCCTTTAAATAATTTAGCTTTTGCTTGATAATATTCCTCCATTGTTTGGTGATAATCTAGGTGGTCCTGGGTTAAATTTGTAAATACAGCAATATCAAACTCACTACCTCTTACTCTTTCCAAATCAAGGGCATGAGAACTGACTTCCATAACTACATAATTTACATCATTCTCTACCATTTCCTGAAAAAGTTTTTGTAAATCTGAGGATTCAGGAGTGGTTCTTTCTACAGAAATTATTTTATCGCCAATCCGGTTGTGGATTGTACCAATTAAACCTACTTTTTTACCCTGATCTTCAAATATTTTTGCTATTAAATTAGTGGTTGTCGTCTTTCCATTAGTGCCTGTTACACCTATCAAAGTAAATTTTCGAGATGGATAATCATAAAAAGCAGCACTTAAATCAGCTAATGCCGAACGGCTATTAGCGACAAAGATCCAGGGGTATTGATCCGAACAATATTTTTCATCTTCTATAACAACTGCACTGGCACCATTTTCCATTGCTTTACCTATATATAAATGTCCATCTGTTTTAAAACCTTTAATAGCTACAAATAGATCCCCTCTACTAACCTGGCGAGAATCATACTTAATACCTGTAATCTCTAAACCTATAATCTTTGATACTGATTTTTTTTCTATTTTACCAATTAAAGTTTCCAGTTTAACCATTAGCTCTCCCCTTCCTATAATTACCTACAAATATTATTATAGCCCAACAAGCAGCTGGTTAGAACAATGTACCAAGCATGAATACAAAAGAGGAAACCGGGCCCTTAAGGACCTATTGTTTCCTCATGATGTTCTTCATTAGGTGATAAAAACTTAACTCGCACGCTAGTTCCTTTATCTACTTTAGAGCCTGGCTGGGGTTCTTGAATGACAGCCAACCCACTTCCCTGGGGTGCCATTTCTAACCCTAGTTCAGATAATATTATACTTGCTTCTTTTATCGTTCTACCTGTTAAATCAGGTACAACTACTTGATCAGAGTTTTCATCCTGGGTATATAAAATAGTAGTACTACCTTTTATAACCTGGGAACCAGCAGGAGGAAGCTGGATTATAACTTTGTCACCTTGCCCTTCAACTTGAACTTTTAAACCAAGAGATTTTAATTCTTTTGTAACAATATTAATTTTTTTATTTTTAACATCAGGTACAATAATCTTTTCTTCCATAAATTTAGCTTCACCAGTGATTTCCGGAGGTACTTCCAGATAACGTAAAGTATCTAAAACAACATTTTTAAAAACAGGGGCTGCAACCTGACCACCATAATATACACCTTGAGGAGAATCTACAATAACCAAAGCTGCGATGCGGGGATGATCTGCCGGTGCAAATCCTATAAAAGAAGCAATGTATTCATTACTGGAATATCCTCCACCTGGTAGTATTTTTTGGGCCGTTCCAGTTTTACCTGCAACTTTGTAGCCCTCAAGATAAGCATTTTTTCCTGTTCCTTCACTAACTACCGTTTCTAAAATAGCCCGTAATTCCTCAGAAGTATTTTTCGAGATAACTTGACGAACCGGTTCCGGTTCAATTTTTTTAAGTAACTTTCCGTCATAATCCCTAATTTCTTTGACTAATTGGGGCTTCATCAACCATCCATCATTGGCTATAGCAGCAACTGCCCTTATCAATTGAATAGGAGTTACAGCATTAGCCTGACCGATTGACATTGTAGCCAGGTCAATATCTTTTGCTCTCGATTTAGGTACTAAAATTCCTGTAGCTTCACCAGGTAATTCAATTCCCGTTTTTTGACCAAATCCAAATCCTTCTAAATACTTATAAAATCGGTCTTTACCTTGCCTGAGCCCTACAGTAACAAATACAGGGTTGCAGGAATTTTGAACACCTTCCACAAAAGACTGACTACCATGGGGCCTATAAGAACGCCAGCATTTGACAGTTTCTTTGCCCACTTTAATATATCCGGGATCATAAAATCTATCTGTTGGTTTTACTACGTTTTCCTCCATAGCACCTGCGGCAGTGATTGTCTTAAAAGTAGATCCAGGCTCATAAGCATCTGAAATAGCAATGTTACGCCATGTACCTTGGTCATAGTCAGCAAAATTATTGGGGTCGAAAACAGGCCTGTTAGCCAGGGCCAATATATCTCCTGTTTTGATATCCAAAACTATGATAGTTCCTCGTTTGGCTTGTTTGATTTTCATCACCTGATCAAGTTCACGCTCAGCAATGTATTGAATAGTTTCATCAATTGTCAAATACAGGCTATGTCCGTCTACAGGTGGAATATACTGGTGCATGGCATTGGGTATTTCTCTGCCCGCCGCGTCATACTCAATCATTATTTTTCCCGAAACTCCCCTGAGCTCTTTATCATAGGTTAACTCAATACCATTTAAACCTTGATTATCAATTCCGGCAAAACCTAATATATGGGCAGCTAACTTTCCTTTAGGATAATAACGGCGGTTTTCTTCAACAAAATTAATACCCGGTAAATCCAGTTCTTTTAATTGTTTTATTTTTTCGTCAGATACCCTTCTCTTAATCCATTGGAAAGCAACCTTTTTATTCAACTTGTCCCGGACTTCTTCTTTATCCAGTTCTAATACTTGGGATAAAGCATTAACTATCTCATCAATACGGTTTGACCTTCTAACCTGAGAAGGCACAGCATAAACAGAATCTGCACTGACACTAATGGCAAGTGGACTACCATTACGGTCATAAATAATGCCTCGCTTTGCCTTTACGTCGATATTACGTAATCGACTATCGATGGCTTTAGCTTGTAATTCTTTACCCATTACAAATTGAATCCAAGCAGTTCTAACCACCAAAAGGCCTAATAGCAAGGCTGACGTTAAGAAGATAAAACTAATTCTTTTTTTCATTGTTACACTAACCAAGTTGCCCACTCCTAGTTTTTACTTTCCCCTAATAGCCATCGATAAAAAAAATCTTGTACTGTTCCTAACCATGCTTTTTGCGGAATTTTTTGCTCTATGTTACCATTGTTATCCATTCTATTTTTACTGTTAGTTGGAGGAACAAACCCTGTTATTGAAACACGGGCTTGTTCTTTATTACTGGTATTTTGTGGAAAAATGTAGTGAATAGATTTAGATTGGGGATAAACCATTCCTAATTTGTTAATAGCAATATTTTCGATCTTATCCAAAGATCCCATACTGGCTATTTTTAATTTTAGTTTCTCATTACTAACTTGTATATTTGAAATATCTTTTTTTAGTTGAGATATTTGAAATCCTAAAAAATTGAGCCAGACATTTTGCACAACCAAACTTATACCTATTAAGAAAATTAGGGCGATAACAGCCATACCGGGGGTAACCTTAAGAACCCAAAAGGATTTATGGGAGGCTTTAACCTTTTGTTTTTGTTTTTCTTTTTTTAGTGTATAATTTTCTGGTATATAATCAGTACCTACTACTTTTTTATGTGCCATTACCAAGGTATTCTACCTCCTCTCATTTTAGAACAAAAACGTCAACTCGTTTTTTTGTCTACTCGCTAATTCGTCCAGACATACAACTCCGCAATTTATTGCGTTAGTCACAAGCATTGCATGTTTAATCTATTGTCAGACGCAAAAAACTGTCCTAATAGAATTATTTTTCTAGACACTGGTCACAGAGCACTGGTCACGGACCCAAAGATTACTCGAAAGCTACAATTTAACTGCGGCACGAAACTTTGCACTTCGTGCTCTGGGGTTAGTTGCCAGTTCCTCTTTATTTGCTACTACCGGTTTACGGGTTAAAATCTTTATTAAAGCTTTTTTATTACATTGGCATATAGGTATCTCTGATGGGCAAACACATTTCTGTGCTAAATATTTAAACCTTTCCTTTACAATACGATCTTCCAGAGAGTGAAAAGAAATAACACCTATTTTCCCACCTTTTTTTAACCATTTTACCGCTATATCTAAAGCCTGTTCTAAAACATCCAGTTCTTCATTAACTGCAATTCGTATTGCCTGAAACGTCCTTTTAGCAGGATGGGGACCATCTTTCCGGGCTCTAGCAGGAATAGCAGCCTTGATAATTTCCACCAGTTCTCCGGTAGTCTCAATGCTTTTTTTATTTCTAGCCTGGACAATAAATTGAGCAATTCGTTTGGCCCAGCGTTCTTCCCCATACTCTTTTATTATGTCCGCCAGCATTTCTTCAGAATAGCTGTTTATTAAATCCCGGGCTGAAAAAGAGTTGGTCTGGTTCATGCGCATATCCAAGGGGGCATCCTGCATGTAACTAAATCCCCGTTCTTTCTCATCCAATTGATGGGAAGAAACTCCTAAATCAAACAAAATTCCATTAATTCCTTCCGGACTATATTTACTGATTATCTCATCCAAATTTTTATAATTACTATGTACAAAAATTATATTATCTTTATACCGGCTTAAATTTTTCCGGGCAGCATTTAAAGCATTAAGATCTTGGTCAATACCTATTAAATATCCATGGGGTAAAGTTCTTTCAAGTATAGCTTTACTGTGCCCTCCACCCCCTAAAGTACAATCAACAAATATATCTCCAGGTTGTGGATTAAGAATATCTATTATTTCATTCAGGAGCACCGGCACATGTTCAAAGTTCATTACAAACCACTCTCTTCATCAGCTAAATAGTAATTTATTTGGCAGACATACTCCTCCGCAGCTTATTGCGTCTGGCACAAGCCTTGTATGCTCAAATAATTGTTAGCCACGTTGTTCTCCCAGGAGTACTTCAGACGCATAATGTTTACCCATAAGTACGTTTGACGGGACAAATTAACCCTGAAGTACTGTCAGACGCTCAATGTTCACCCCGAAGTGGTTGTCAGACAGAAAGACTATCACAAAAGTATATCTCGACCTAATAGCTTCCATAAGCCTATAAGCCTATATCAAAATCAACCATTTTTTCAGCCAGCTCTTCATAAGAGCTTTCTGTCTTACTACTATAGTCTTCCCAAACTTCCTTACTCCATATTTCAAGGCGTGAAGAAACACCAATAATAAAAACATCCTTTTGTAACTGAGCATGGTCCCGTAAATTGGTAGGTAACAATATCCTTCCCTGTTTGTCCAATTCACACTCAGTGGCTCCTGAAAAGAAAAAACGGGCAAATGCCCTGGCATCTGCTTTGGTGAAGGGGAGATTACGTAGCTTCGTCTCCAGAACTTTCCATTCTTCCAAGGGATAAACAAACAAGCAGCCATCTAAACCTTTGGTGACAACAAATTTTTCTCCCAAGCCTTCTCGAAACTTAGCAGGCATAATGAGACGACCTTTATCATCTATAGTGTGTTGATATTCACCCATAAACATGTCGTCTCACCCACTTTCTCCCCACTTCGCACCACTTTAAACCATTTTGCACCACTTGTACCCACTTTATTCGCTAAATCAATAAAATTCCCTGCTTTTTTTTGAAAAAAATTTTTTAAAAAGTTGGTAAAAAAAATGTCCCCAAATGGAGACGATTTTCTTTGTCCTTGGCTTTTGAATGGATAAAATGACTAGGCTAGCCGCCATTTAATTATGACAATCCTTTTGCCCTATATATCCAAGTATTTATCCTCAATAATTCTTTTTCCTCCGGGAAAAGTGGTAAGCTAGGGAGTAATCTTTCTACTGCATAAAGATTGCGACAAAAAGCTAGGTTAACTGTACAAAGAATCAAAAGTCGTGGTTTCAAACCAGGTAACTGACTGATAAACCAGAGATTTTCCATATCTTTATATATTGCTAAGGCTTCTATCAATTCCTGCAAAAAAATTTCCCAAGAAACAATATATGGACATA
>JASKKI010000105.1 GCA_030154225.1 Clostridia bacterium
GCTCATGTTGTTTTTGGACGGCCTTCTCGCCACCACCCTGTTCAATCTTTTGACTTCTTACCCTGAGGTCTTCTAATTTTGCTCGAGTACTCATATCTTCTAACTCCCCTCACTTCATTTGAAATTTGACAATTACCTTTCAGATAACTCTAAAAGAACACCTTTTGTTGTTTTAGGATGGAGGAAGGCAATTTTAGCACCACCAGCACCATAGCGAGGCTTTTCGTCAATTAAACGAACACCTTGTTCTTTTAGATATTCTAAAGCCCTTTCGATATTTTCGACTCTTAATGCTATATGTTGAATACCTTCTCCATTTTTTTCAATAAACCTAGCAATGGGGCCATCAGGAGAAGTAGATTCCAGTAATTCTAATTCACTGTCACCACATGGCAAAAAAGCAACTCTAACCTTTTGTTCTTCTACAACTTCAGTCCCCTCACATTTCAATCCGAGAACTTCTGTATAAAACTTTAAGCTTTCATCCAGGTTCTTTACTGCGATACCTATATGGTCTACTTTTAAAACCTTCATAAATTTTAGCCCTCCTTTGGGATTTGATATATGATAAATAGATAATTCGGCTACTACTAAAGTAGCACTTCGTCAACAACACGATCGGTAACATCATAAGGATTCTTAAGTTTATTTAAAATTTCATCTAATTCATTTTCCCAGAAATTTTCTTCGGAAAGTTTCCCAGTTATTTTAGTTGTAACCCTTTTTAAGATTAAATTTAATATTTCATTACTAATTCTTTCTTTACGCCTTTTTATTAGTTCTCCGGAATTAGCTAAATAATTTAAATGTTCATTGATTTTATCAACCAGTCCAACAATACCTTCATTTGTGGAAGCAATAGTTTTTACGATAGGTGGGTACCAATCCCCCATATTCTGGTTAAGTTCAAGCATTTGACCTAATTCAATAACAACTTTTTCTGCACCATCTTTGTCAGCTTTATTAACTACAAATAAGTCACCAATTTCCATTATTCCTGCTTTAATAGCTTGAATATCATCACCCAGCCCGGGAACGGAAACCACAACAGTTGTATCAGCAGTCTTAACGATATCAACTTCCGACTGTCCAACACCAACAGTTTCAATAAAGACATAGTCAAATCCCGCAGCATCCAGTATTTTAATTGCATCATGGGTAGCTTTGGAAAGACCACCTAAACTACCCCTTGTACCCATACTTCTAATAAATACTCCATCATCTAAAGATAAATCCGACATACGAATCCTATCACCCAAGATGGCCCCACCTGTAAAAGGGCTACTTGGGTCAACTGCTATAACACCAACAGTCTTACCTCTTTTGCGTATTTCTTTAACCAGTTTATCGGTCAAAGTACTTTTTCCAGAACCAGGAGGACCTGTTATTCCTATTAAGTAAGCCCTCCCTGTATCTGGATAGAGTTCACGTAAGGCTGCGGTGGCTTCTGGAGCTTCATTTTCAGCCTTAGTAATGAGACGAGCAATAGCCACTTTATTGCCTTCTCTGACCTGCTGCACTAAATCCATTGTTCCACCGCCTTTTAATTTAAGAGTTATTTTTTAACATGTGTTTTGATAAATTCAATAGGAACTGAAGTTGGAGTACCGGGAGTGAAAACTTCAGCTACTCCCGCTTCTTTTAAAGCAGGGATATCATCATCAGGAATTACACCACCACCAATCACTAACTTGTCGTCAGCGCCTTTTTCTTTTAAAAGTTTTACTACTTTTGGCATTAATGTTCCATGAGCACCAGATAATAAGCTCATTGCTACAACATCAACATCTTCTTGAATAGCAGCAGCAACAATTTGTTCAGGAGTTTGTCTTAATCCTGTATAAATAACCTCAAAACCTGCATCACGGAAAGCCCGAGCAATAACTTTTGCCCCACGATCGTGTCCATCTAAACCTGGTTTGGCAACTAATACTCTAATTTTATCAGCCATGACTCTAACCTCCTAAAACTAAATTAAAGAACTTGAATTGGAGTGTATTCCCCAAATACTTCACGTAATACACCACAGATTTCACCTTCAGTACAGTATACTTTTGCTGCTTTTAAAATTACTGGCATTAAATTAGTATCACCTTTAGCAGCCTCTCTTAACTCATCTAGCGCAGTTTGAACAGCATTACCATCCCGTTTAGCTTTCATGTCAGCAATTTTTTTGGCCTGCAAATCTCCAACAGTTGGATCAACTTTTAAGAGACCTTCAGGTGGAGCTTCTTTTATCTGGAATTTATTCATACCAACAACAACGCGTTTACCGGATTCAACTTCTTTTTGATATTCATAAGCAGCATCTTGAATTTCTTTCTGGATATAACCTTGTTCAATTGCTTTTACGGCACCGCCCAATTCATCAATTTTTTTGATATAAGCCCAGGCTTCATCTTCAATTCTCTTAGTCAGAGCTTCAACATAATATGATCCGGCTAGTGGATCAACTGTTTCCGCTACACCACTTTCATAAGCAACGATCTGTTGAGTTCTTAAAGCTATACGTACAGAATCTTCTGTTGGAAGAGCTAAAGCTTCATCTTTAGAGTTGGTGTGTAAAGACTGAGTACCCCCCATTACTGCAGCCAAAGTTTGGATAGCAACACGTACAATGTTGTTATCAGGTTGTTGAGCAGTTAGAGTTGAACCACCAGTTTGAGTATGGAAACGAAGCATCATGGAACGTTCTTTCTTAGCACCAAAACGTTCTTTCATGACTTTAGCCCAAATTCGGCGAGCAGCACGGAATTTTGCAACTTCCTCTAAGAGATCGTTATGAGCATTAAAGAAGAATGATAAACGACCAGCAAAGGTGTCAACATCTAATCCCGCTTTAATGGCTGCATCAACATAAGCAATACCATCAGCCAATGTAAATGCAACCTCTTGGGAAGCAGTAGAACCAGCTTCGCGAATGTGGTAACCGGAAATACTGATAGTATTCCAACCAGGAACGTTTTGTGAACAATATTCAAAAATATCAGTTATTAATCTCATAGACGGAGTTGGTGGAAAAATATATGTTCCACGGGCGGCATATTCTTTTAAAATATCGTTTTGAATAGTACCTGTTAATTTATCAGGACTAACACCTTGTTTTTCTGCAACTGCAATATAGAAAGCTAATAAAACAGAAGCGGGAGCATTGATAGTCATAGAAGTACTTACTTTATCCAATGGAATACCGTTAAACAGAATTTCCATATCTGCTAAAGAGTCAATAGCAACTCCTACTTTACCTACTTCACCTTCACTCATTGGGTGGTCAGAGTCATAACCAATTTGAGTTGGTAAGTCAAAAGCAACGGAAAGACCAGTTTGTCCTTGCTCTAAAAGATATTTATAGCGGGCGTTGGACTCTTCGGCAGTTGAGAACCCCGCATACTGGCGCATGGTCCAGAAACGACCACGATACATGTTTGGTTGTACACCTCTGGTGAATGGATATTGGCCTGGAAAACCAATTTCAGTAGTGTAATCAATATCAGCAATATCTAATGGAGTGTAAAGTTGTTTTACCGGAAAACCTGAACCGGTAACAAAGCTTTCTTTTCTTTCAGCTCTTTTACCTTTGGCAGCTAATTTTTCTTTACTCTTTTCCCAGTTTTTTTCATACTCGGTAAGCCCTTGATTGATTTGTGCTAATTTTTCTTTGTCATACATCTTTTTCTACTCTCCTTCCTTTTCTTTTCATAAATAATTATACATTTAGACAAAATCTTCCTTTGAAAGATTAAAGGTTATTTTATTAAGACATATAAAAGAAATTATACTAACTATAATATCCTAATATACATGATATAGAATACTAATTTTATTTTTTCTTCATTGTACCAGTTTCTATGAACCTTTTATGCCAATCATGACCATATCCAATTAAGTGAGGTGTATGTGCCCCTTTAGTAGCTACTAGAGCTTGTTCATAATATTCTAATAACATGTCTTTATAGTCAGGGTGGGCACAATTATTGATAATTTCTAGTGCTCTTTCTCTGGGTGATTTGTTTCTTAAGTCAGCTACTCCAATTTCTGTAATAATAACATTAACATCATGTTCAGTATGATCCACATGAGAAACCATTGGAACAATACTGGAAATTTCACCACTTTTTGCTGTAGAAGCAGTCGTAAAAATGGACAGGTAAGCATTTCTTGTAAAGTCACCAGAACCACCAATACCATTCATCATTTTGGTACCCATAATATGGGTAGAATTAACATGACCATAAATATCAACTTCAATGGCAGTATTCATACTAATTACACCCAGGCGGCGGGCAACTTCCGGGTTATTACTAATTTCTTGGGGTCTTAGTAATAATTTTTTACTGTAAAAATCAATTTTTTCGTTAAATCTTTTCAAACCTTCGGCTGATGGAGTAAGGGAAGTTCCAGAACAAACTACAAACTTTCCAGCATCAACTAAATCCATAGCAGAATCCTGAATTACTTCTGAATAAAATTCTAGATTCTCAAAGTCCGATTCTAAAAGGCCTGCTAAAACTGCATTAGCTACACTACCTACTCCTGATTGCAAAGGTAATAAGTTTTCAGGTAAGCGACCGGCTTCAACCTCACTCTTTAAAAAATTTATTAAATTGGAAGCCATTTTTTTACTTATATCATCAATAGGTCCTAAAGGACGCACATTATCGGGAATATCTGTTACTACAATTGCTCTGATTTTGTCAGGACCACAAGGTATATAGGTTGTTCCTATACGATCACCTGCTTTTAAGATAGGAATTGGTTCCCTATTTGGTGGATCGTTAGGAATATATATATCATGCATTCCTTCTAATTCTTTAGGCTGACTGGTATTTAGTTCAACTATTACGAAATCTGCTTCTTGAACAAAGGTTGGACTATTACCCAATGATGTAGTTGGAACAATATGTCCATCTTCAGTAATAGCACAAGCTTCAATAATAGCTACATCTAATTTACCTAAGAATCCATAACGTACTTGCTGGGGAGTATGACTTAAGTGCTGGTCCTGATAATTTACTACTCCCGATTCTAATTGAGAGTTTAAAGCTTTACGTATTTCATTACTTGTTTGATAGGGTAAACGCTTATTAATCACACCTGCACGGGCTAAAACACCGTCAAGCTCATCCCCCACAGAGGCGCCAGTCCAAAGGTTAATCTTTAATTTACGACCTTCTTCAACTTGCTTAGCTAATGCTAAAGGCACTGCTTTGGGGTAGCCCGATGGAGTAAAACCACTAGTACCTACATTCATACCGTCCTTAATTAACAGAGCAGCTTCATCAGCAGATACTACTTTTTTTAAAAGCTCTTTACATCTAATTCTGTCTTCATACATAAACTTTCACCCTCCAATCTTTAAATATCACTTAAGCTATAGCTTAAGAAATTACAATCTCTTTTTCTTTATATCCTGATATTCACGGAAAATGTTTTTTAAAGCTGCCCCTAGAGCCCGCCCTACATCACCATGGTACCGTTCATTTAAGTTTCTTAATAAAGGTTCAATACCATTTTCTAGAGAATATCCCTTAACTATCTTACTGAAAAATTTTTTTGCCACTTCAGTACTTAAAGTACAGTCAGCTTCTAAAATATTTCCATTTTCCATATCTACTTCTAGTCCTATAGTTAACACACCATAAAGTTTCTCTGCGGTAAGACCCTCCCCTGGTCTAGCCTTGCCTGCAAAAAAAATTGTTTTGCCCACACCTTCTTACCTCCCACAAAAAAAAACCCTAGCCTGAAAATACCATTCCCTAATTACCAGGAATGTATTCCGGCCAGGTTAAACTTACTTTAAATTAAGAAGGTTTTGACTTCTTAACCAGCAAGCCAATGGCTATGACCAGTATACCCAAAATTAAAACTAATTAATTGTCTGGATATACCTTTATGTTATTAATTTCACTAATCCTTATTATAAATATAATTTAAATATTTGTAAATTATATTTTACTAATTTATTAAATATTTTTTTAATCTTTTTCTTTGAAAGTTAACCATTTATCATACATAATTTTTAAAGCAGTAGTTATTGCTTTACGGGCACTGCCATAGTAGCGTTTTTCAAAAGTCATAATAAGAGGATCAATTCCATGTAAAAGACAATAACCATTAGTTAATTTCTTAAAAAAGTTCCTACCGACATTAGTAGCTAAAGTACAATCACTATCAATGATAATTCCCGTTTCCGGATTGACTTCAACACCAATGGCAATAACCTCATAAAGTTTTTCTGCAGTTATAGCCGTTGGTAGTTTTGCATATCCAGTAATAAAAATTGTATTATCATTATCAGTAGTTACCATGACAACAACTTCTTTCCTTTTATTTTGCAGTTTTTAGTGTATACTAAAAACCTGCAAATTATATTATAAAACTACAAAATAATTCATTAAACTATTTATTTATATTCGCTATAAGCATTTTAAATCCTTTTTCTCTTAAATAATATTTTAATAAATTTTAAAACTAAATTAAAAACTAAATAATCTTCAATAAATGGTAATGGTTAAAAAATAAGCACACCAACAGAGGTGTGCTTGCTTTATCATATTAAAAAAACGGCCATACAATAGGAATTATAATTATAGATATTATATAGCAGACTATTATTAAAGGGGTACCTACTTTTACATAATCTATAAATTTAAATCCACCAGGACCAAATACTAAAGTATTAGGTGGTGTACCCACCGGAGTGGCAAAAGCACAGGAAGCACCTATAGCTACAGTCATTAAAACAGCATAAGGACTTGCACCTAAACCATTGGCAATAGCTAAAGCAATAGGAGCTAATAAAGTAGTACTGGCCGTATTAGACATAAATTGACTTAAACCAGCAGTTAGGAAAAACATTGCTGTCATAATAATATAAGGATTAGCGTTTTCACCTAACATACCAACAACAACATCGGCAATCATTTTACCTGCTCCGGTTTTATCCATGGCTGATGCTAAAGGTAACATTCCTGCAAATAAAAAGATAGTAGTCCAATCAATAGACCGGTAAGCTTTTTTCTCTTCTAGACACCCAGTTAAAACACAAAGTATTGCTCCTGCCGTTGCCGCAACATGTAAAGGCATCAATTTAAAAGCCATTATAACAACAACGGCAATTAATATTCCAAAAGAAATCCATTGTTTAGTAGTATTATAGACTTTTTCCTCAACTGTATCTATATTTCCAGTCCCTTCCTCAGAACAAGGACGATCGGGTAATAACCTGCGACCAAGAGTAACCATATATATAATACCACCAATAGTTAAAGGAATACCTACTATACCAAATTCGAAAAAACCGAATTGTTGTAATTTAGCAGTTCCTAAAACACCATTAACAACTAAGTTTGGTGGTGTACCAACTAATGTTATCATACCTCCTAAACCTGCAGCTAAGGCCAGAGGCATCAAAATTCTCCCTCTATTCCAGCCTGCAGAATTTGCAATACCAATAGAAACAGGTAACAATACTGCAGTTGTACCGGTATTACTTAATACAGCCGATAAAGTTGCGGCAATTGCCATTACACCAATAGTCAATTTTATTTCACTTGTTCCGGCTGTTTTAACAACAGTATCACCTATTTTCTTGGCAACACCTGTTTCAAATAAGGCTGCACCAACTACGAACATACCTGCAAATAAAACAACATTTGTGTTAGATAAACCTGAAAAAGCTGCTTTAGCATCT
>JASKKI010000106.1 GCA_030154225.1 Clostridia bacterium
GAAAGGGTGATAATAAATGAAGTTTTATTTTCCGAAAGATCTGTTTGATAACTATGATGAATTTACAAAGTTTGATGTTGATAATGATGTTAGGGCCACAATAATGCTACATCCAGACATAAAAATGTTGTGGAATGGTTTTAAGACTAGATTAAGGGGGAGAGAAGTAGAGTTATACAATAAATCAGGGGGTGGCCATAAGACGTATGAGTGTGTTAGATTGAATACTAGTGGATTAGTGGATAAAGTTCTAGCTACTCATGTGATATTTGAGTATGCAAATGAAGTTAGAGAAATGTTTGAAGAATTTAATGATCTGTGTAAAAATGGTCGATTTGTAGGTAAAGGAGTGTTTTTAGATGATGAGATAGGCCGGTGTAAACTAGGTTTTAAAACAAGATATGTTAAAGTAGTTATGAATGCTAGTGCTTATGGCATATTATCAATGGGAAAAGAATATTTTGATGTAGTAGGTACTAGTTTGATGTTTAATTATTTGTTTAGTAAGTGGGTGGCTGATTATGGAGATAAGTTTAAATGGTTAGAAGGTAAAGATTGGATAATAAGTGGCTGTAAATATAATTGTGATAATATATTTGAACCAATGATTAATGAAAGGATAGATATAATGAAGAAAGTTATGGATTTATGTAAATCTGGAGTTGGAGATCCATTGGAGGTTGCAGTATATAAATACTTTGAAAAATATAATGTATTAGATGTTGAACGGCCTACAATAGACGTGTATAATGTTATATTAAAAAGTGGTTCTGATATTAATGAGTTTAAAAAAGTGGTTTATGAATTATACAATAGGGGAGTTTTAGAAGCTGAGGGGGTAGAATGTACGTTTATTGAAGGTAAAGTTTCAATACCTAGAAAATATATATTAAAAGAGAAAAAATAGATTTAATACTTTTTTTGCATATAATTTATTAATTCATCCCATGTTTTTATTTTGTGTTTATTATAGAAGTGATCTATAAGGGTATCTAATCCTTTTGGTAGTAGTTTTCCAGTTTCATCTATAAGCTGTTGTTTTATCAATGTTTGTGGTGCGTTAACTTCAATATTATTTACTCTTTGTTTGCAGTAATTAATTAGTAGTGTGGTGGAGTTTATTGATTCGGTTAATGATAATTGCATCGTGATCACCTTTTATATATTGTTAGTTTTATATTTTATATTGGTGGTATTATGAGAATTGGATATATAGATGGAAAATATTATATCTCTGCATCTATGTTGGCCCAGTTTGTTTATGATAAACAACAGGCATTGGATAGATGGTATAGACATAATAGAAAGTCAAAGACAAAACCTATGAAGCAAGGTAATGTGTGGCATGATAAGTTAGGATACAATAACAGGAAGGAGTACAACAGAGAACTAATATTAAATGATAATACTGTTGTACTGTTTGGTGTTCCTGATTATTGTGCTGGTTGTTTGGAAGAACTAAAAACTATTGGTGGAAAACATGTTCCTAAGAGAAAACTTGATTATGCTCGTGTTCAGTTGTTAGTTTATTTGCACTTGTTGGACTTAGATATTGGCCGGTTGGTTTTTGTATCTAGGAAAACCGGAGATGTTGTGTATTGTGAAGATGTTAAAAGGGATGATGAAAAGTTAAAAAAAATAATTAATGAGTTTATTCATTGGGTTTCTGTGAATTATTAGATAGTTATATTATTCTAATTCTGAATAATCAAAACCATATTTTTTAGCAATTTTTAACAATATTGGCTTACCATACCATGCATATTCTGTTTCTCTTATCTCTTCTAAGAATTTATCGTCGCCAAGTAACCATATCCACTCTTCATAGTGTTCAACGGATCTACTTGCTGAAATTCCTCTTTCACAAATAGCTTTATCAACTGCAAATGGAAAGTACTCTTTCATTTCGTTAATTATCGTTTCTTCATTTAATTCTAATGGTTTAAAATCTTCTGTTGGTTCAATACCTATTTTTTCTAACATTTCTTTTGGCAAATAACTTGCTAAAATTTTTCCTCTAAATTCAAAATATAATCCTGTTTTATCTGATTTCATACCTTTTTGTAATCTTTCATATACTTCATCTATTGTTCTTACCATTTTTTCACCTTAAAAAGTTAAAATTAATCTTTTTTAATATTGTATGGTGCATCTATTGCTTTTTCCATTGAGTCATAGTATGCTATAAATTTATCTAATTGTCTTCTAACTAATGCTGATAAGCTTATTTCTGGATGTTTTTTTAACCACTCTTGTTGGTCCTTCCTTATTCTTATTAATGATTCTACATGTTCTTTCTTCTTAGCCATAGTATCACCTAATCTATGTATTTTTTACATTTTGGGCATTGCCATACTCTTAGTCCTGCACTACCTGCTTCATAAAATATTTTTTTAAAGTCTTTGAATGTGTTGGTTTCGTATCCGCAGTGTGGGCATACATATTTCATTCTTATCATATGATATAAACTATTAGTTACATGATATATAAATGTTTTGATAAAAATGTAAAAAAGAGTTATTTAATGTTTTTTAATAATGGTATTAGGTCTTCCACCATTTGCTTTGATGAAAGTAAATCTACCTTTCTTCCTACGTCCCTTAGGTATTTTACATAATACTTGTATTTCCTAAATATTGGGAATCCTTCGTGGGTTTTGTCCCTTTTGGGGTATTGTATCCATTGGGCCCTTAGGATTAGTTCTTTGTCTAGTTCCCAATTTGCCATTTTTTGAGATTTATTAATAAGCTCTAGTGCAGGTTTGGTAATGTTTGGGCTTATGAATACGATTAGGTAGTCGTTATCATAGTATGCTCTCCATCTATTTAGTTTACCATATACATATTCATAATCTATGGGATTTTCAAACCTTGCGGAGGCTTCAAATATTAGTTTTTTTGATTTTATAATTACATCTGGCATTGTACTATTAAAATCTGATTTTTCAGCATCTGGATATATTTTTTTAGCTGCAGTATATACTGCATTCTCATACATCTTAGCATTTAATTTGCCTATTTCGGATATTCTTTTGATTTTTTTTACTTTCTTATTAAGTCTTTTTTCGTAGTCTTCTGCTGGATGTTCCGGGTTATATATGATTTTGTAGTTGTTCCATACTATGGATCCTATGCCGGTCCAGTATTCGGCGAATTTAAATCCTTTTGATTTTATTAAAAATGATATGGCCTTTCGGACTTCTTCTAATACGTCATCTGGATGTTGTCTTGTTTCTTTTGCATATAATCTTATTAGTTCGTTTATGTATCTCGGTTCTTGATTTATCTTATCTATGCACCATTGTATGGGATTGTCCATGGTTTCACTCCCAGTTTCCCGCTCTGATTGCTTCGTCTATTAGCTCACTTTCCCTACAATATTTCATTACATTACGTAGGTTAATACTTAATACAATTTTACCTTTCTTTTTTGGCAGGTAATATTTGCCATCACTTGTTTTTTTAATTATGTTGTCATTTAATAGGTCTTCTAAAGTTGATTTAATTATAATCTTATCTGATGCTGTTTTTTTACAGAGCTCTGATGCTGTTGCAGGTTCTTCCTTTAATGTCAATAGGATTTTATCTATGATTTTCATTTTTTTTACCTCCTTTGCCTCTTTGATTGGTTTAGTATTTATTCCTTTGAATCTTCTGTAGTAGTATATTACGCTCTTTTCTAAATTGTTGTGGTATTCATTAGCTTCTAATTGTTTTATGGTCATTTTTTTGGCTATGTTATATAGTCGTTTACTTGAGAGAACATGAAGTTTTAACCAAATTAAAAATCTTCTTTTTTCTTCCATGTTTTACCTCTAATCGTTTTTACTTCCATATGGTCAATGATTTTTGTTGCAGTATATGCACTTAAAAATGAGAATATTGTTACTGTTGCAGTTAGGGCAGGGTCTTGACTGGATACAATCATTCCGGTTGCAACTCCCGTTGCGTAGTATAAGGATAATAATATTTCTGTCATTTTTTCACCTCAAAAAGTTAAAAAGTTAAAAAGGAGTTATTCTATTTTCATAATAATTCTGTTACTCCCTTCTGTGAATAATTCTACTTTTTTATCTCCTTTTATAAATTTGGATTCTTTTATTAGTTTGTTTGCGTATATTAGGTTGTATAATCTCGTTTTACCACCGCTTCAATAAACCACTTTGGAAAGTGATTAGGATATTTTTTTAAGTAATAATATAATCTCTCATCAAATACGTACGTGGTTGAATAGTCGTCCTCTGCTCTATTGGTCCTACCGTACATTTGGACCAACTTGTTAGTCATTTGTCCAATATACCAATTTTTGTCAATTCTTGCTCTTTTCTTTACTTGTTTGTCTGCAAGGGATGGGAAAGGTAAATTAACAATTATTTGGAACCTCCCATCATCGTATTTAAAATCCACGCCCGTGTCAAGGGACGGGCTTATTAATACTGTGTTTTTGCTTTTTTTGTGTATCTCTAATGCTTGTTGTTTTAGTTGTCCTGTTGCAATTAGTGTCCTGTCTTTGTGGCTACAATGTTCGTGAATATAGTTGGCTAATTTGTTGCTGGATGTGTGTATTATTCCTTTTTCACTTTCGTGTTTGTCCAATACCTTGTTGATGAGTTTTGTTAGTATTGGAAGTGCTTTTTGTTGTGTTTTATAGCTCATGTTGATTCTAGGCATAAATACTAAAGGCCTATTTTCTACTGGAAACGGACTCGGGATTTCCATATATTCGCATTCATTCTTTGGTAGGTTGAGAGTGTCTATTATGCTTTTACTTAGTGTTGCTGACATTAGTAGGAATTTTTCTCCGTGGGCAAATATATGCTCATTGTAAGGATGTACAAAAATTGGTTTAAACGTTATTTGTAATGGTGTGTAGTCGATTATCCAGGTGTTATCCATGTTAGATAGTAGGAATTTTACATTGCGTTCTATTGATTGGTATTTTTTAATTAGTTTTGATAGGTCTTGGATATTATTTTGATCTTCTGATTTTACTGCATATTTTAGCTCTTCTTGTAGTGTTGAGTGGTGTGTTATTGTTTTGTCAAGTAGTGTTTTTAGATATTCTATGATGTCTTCTTTTGGTGTTGGGTATGGTAGTAATAAACTATCCATTTGGGATTTTGTTAATTTACACTCGATAAAGTTCATTAAACTGTGTTCTATTAAATGGGCCTCGTCGATTATTACTAAATCTGCTGTTGGGAATTGATCTGTGTAGTTAAGTGCTGTTAGATAGTATGCATTGTTGAGTATTGCTACTTTACTTGTAATTACTTCTTGTTTTGCTTTTTTGTATGGGCATTGGTCTCTCATTGGGCATCTTTGTTTTGTTTGCTCTATACAGTTTTCAGCTGTGAGCTCTTGAAAGAATAGGCACTGATAATTACTTCTACCTTTTATTGTCTTAACAATCTCTGGGAAGTCTTTTAAATATTGGTCTTGGAGCTGTTTTGTGTGTGTGGTTATATAGGTTTTTTCACTGCTTAATAGTGCTGATGCTATTGCTATTATTGATTTTCCTACTCCTGTTGGAGCATTAAGTATGAAAAATTGTTTATCACTATTTGCTATTGCTTCTACAGCCTCTTTTTGGTGGGGCCTCCACGTCTTAAAAGAAGATAAAGAAGGATGAATTTTTGATGGTGAGTCTGGTACTTTAATCATGTTTACCGCCTTTTTTACTTAATTCTTCGATGTTTTTTTGTGTCTTTAGGTTTATCTCCATAACAACCGTTAATAAATCCTCTCCTTGTTGTACTTTTTTGGCAACATAGGAAAGATAAGTATATATAGCAGATGTGATTAATCTTTCCTTGGATATTCCGGTTTGGCTTGCCATATAGGCTATTTTTTCATTATACACTTCTGGAATATTTGGATGTATTCTATCGGTTTTAATACTCTCAAATGAATTCCATTTTCTTTTTGACATAGTTTATCCCTCCTGTGTTATTTTTGCACATAGTGCCTCTATATAATTGTTTGTTAATTTATTTTCTAATTGGGGGTTTGCTCGTACTTTAATGGTTTTTGCTGTTCTACCTTCGTGAGTATGGAATATTTGGAATACTATATCAAAGTATCCTCTAATTTGGTTCTTTTTATCGTCGTCTATTGGATAGGCAGTACAAATAATATGGGATTTTAATTTTCTGAGTAGGATAAATATTTCTTTTTCCTTATTGTTGGCTATTGAATATAAGAATCCCCTTAAATCAAAGGTTTCTGGATTATCTATAGGTATTCTTTTTTCTCCAAGATAATAATATCCTTGGTTCAATAGGGCCTCCCTTACGTGGTGCCTTGCCCAGTCTTTTAAGTGGGGGTATAGTATATCGATAATTACTAAATCGTAGTTTTCTGCTTTCTTTTTTAGTATATTGTTTAACTGTGCATAACTGGATATATTTAAATAGGTTATGTTTTCTAATGCATTATCGTCTAAATTTAGGAGCTCTAACATGGCCCCCTCATCAACGTCAAGGTATAGTACTTTTCCACCATTTTCACTAACTGCTTCTGCACATTTTACACATGCGTATGTTTTTCCTGCCCCGCTGTCGGCTTCCAATAATGTTTTAAGTTTATAGCTTTGTAATAGTTCATCTCTTTTCATTTTTTCACCTGAATAATGGTTATCTCTGTCTCTTTTAGGTAGGGTGTAATGTCAATAGATTCTTTTAACTTCTTTTGGTCAAGGATTTTTCTTTTAGATTTGATTATTTTAATGCGGTCAAGGTCAATTGGTTCTTTAATTGTTGGATATTTTGCAAGTATTCTTTTTATAATAAATTGTAATTTCCATTTGATTATTTCCTCTTGCTCTTTTAGTTTTATGTACTCCTCTTCCAGCTCTTGTTCTGTATAGTTTTTTGTATTTGATATATACGTGGCTTTCATTGCCAATCTTTTGTCCCTATCCATAATTTCACCAAAAAAATAAAAAGTAGTATTATAATGTGAATTCTTTGGTTAGTTCGTCATCCTTGGGTTTCATAAATTCTTTTAGTTTTTCTTCTTCTTCTACTGTTACGGGTTCTTTTTCTATGTATTCTGTAGGAATCCAGTAAGAACTTTGTACTTCTTCCCCGCCGATTTTATAAGTTTCCGTTTTGTACTCCCATTTGTATATTGAACCTAGGAGATCCGCAAAGGTTTTTATTTGTACTGTTGCTTTTTTGTTTGTTTCATTTAGAGCTTTTATGAATTTGTAGTATTTTGATTTCGTTGATTTGCTGATTTTATAAACTGCGTGTTGGATAAATT
>JASKKI010000107.1 GCA_030154225.1 Clostridia bacterium
AATTAAAAAAGGTTTAATCATATTAATGACTAAACCTTAAATCTGGTGCGGTAGAGAGGACTTGAACCTCCACGGAGTTGCCTCCACTAGAACCTGAATCTAGCGCGTCTGCCAATTCCGCCACTACCGCATATTGTTACTCGCAAAATTTATTATAGAGAATTTAAAATAAACTGTCAATAAAAAGCCTCTGCCTGTTTTGAGCAGAGGCTTTAGTTAATTATTTATTGTTTTAAAGTCGGGTCAACATCAACTGTTTCTTTTAAGTTAGAAAGTACCCGGTAACCGAATATACCTAAAACTATTGCTAAGCAGAATAATATTGCTCCAATAACTGCTAAAAGTATGTTACCAGCACCTAAATTTTTAGTTACCAAAGTAACCAGAGCAGTTAAAGTTACTGCAAACATAAATAACATTGGAATTAACGTAGCCTTATTATTTTTACCAATATTAGCCAACCATACAGAGATAGCTAATAAAGCTAAAGCAGCCAGTAATTGGTTTGCAGAACCGAAAATGGGCCAAATGGCAGACCATTTACCACTTAAAGCTAATGCTCCACCGGCAACAACAGTAACACCTGTAGCAATAATCTTAGAACCCCAGGTATCCCCATTGTTAGTACCTTTATTTCCACTACCCATTTCCATTAATTCTTGGAAGATAAATCTACCTAAACGAGTAGCTGTATCAAGAGAAGTTAAGGCGAAAGCAGATACTGCTAAGGCAGCAAAACTGGTACCTGCAGCAGGAGGAATACCTATTGCACCCAGGAAATTACCAACACTATGGGAGAACACAGCAACTGGTCCACCGGCTTTTAATAATTCACCTAGTTTGTCACCAGCTAGTACTGCTGCAGTAATTAAAGCGAGAACCGCTAAAACACCTTCGATTAACATTCCACCGTAACCGATTATGCGGGCATCACTTTCTTTATCTAATTGCTTGGAAGTTGTACCAGATGATACTAAAGAGTGGAAACCGGAAATTGCTCCACAGGCAACTGTAACAAATAAGACCGGGAACATATAGCCAATGCTGGCTTTAAAGCCAGTATAACTTGAAAGGACAATTGTGGGACTGCTAACAAATAAACCGATAACAGCTCCAGCTAAGATAGCATATAAAAGGAATGAATTCAGGTAGTCACGGGGTTGTAATAAAATCCATACCGGAGTAATAGAAGCTACAAAAATATATGCTAATAAAATATATACCCAGGTAGTAAATGACAACTGAACAGGGAATAGAAGACCTAAATAAACACATACAAATAATAAAACTACACCAATAACTGTACCAATACTCATAGGTACATTAGAGCGATATACGGCAAATCCAAATACTACTGCTAAAACAATAAACATCAAGGAAGATGATGCCGCTGCTGGTACACTGACAAAAGTTTTGGCTGTGATTACAGCAAAGGCGGCTACAACTAATAATAAAGTTAACCAGGCAAAAAGGTTAAATAAAATTTTACCTGTATCTCCCAGATTTTTCTGAATAATTTCACCAATTGATTTGCTGTCATGTCTAATAGAAGCAAATAAAGCACCAAAATCCTTAACTGCACCGAAGAAAATATTACCAATTAAAATCCATAACAAAACAGGTACCCACCCAAATACAGAAGCAGCAATTGGTCCTACTATTGGGGCAGCACCGGCAATAGATGCAAAGTGATGGCCCAGTAAAACAGGTGCTTTTGCCGGTACATAGTCTATGCCGTCTTGTAATCTATGGGCTGGTGTAACTTTAGAATCATCAATACCCCAATCTCTTTCCAGTTTTTTACTATAAACAAAATAAGCAACTAAAAATAAAACAATAGAAATAATAGCAATAATTGAAGCACTCATTAATTTTACCTCCCTTTAATCATGGTAATTAAATGAAGATGAAAACTTAGGCTGATAGACCTTTTTCACCTCCTCTGCTTTTTTATTAGAAATGACCTGGCCAGTTGCTAGATCTACTACTAACAACCTCAGGTCACACCATCCCTGTAAACCCCACAAAAAACTTTTGCTGTATTTTAATTTATTGATAAATTGCATAGCCTGATTATCTATACCTGACGGGCTAATGATTACCCCTGTTAAATAACTTTGCATGTGCTCCGGGTGGGTTTTAATTAATACGGGAATTTGTTCCTTTAACCAGCCTACAAAATCTTGGACAAAACTTACTGTTAATGTTTCTTTAGTGGAAATAATCAAACAATGTTCATTTATTTCATAACTCCATATTTTTAGATTTTTGGAACCTAAATATTTGGAATTATTTATATTACATACTGCATACATATCTAAAATTCGTTTTCCTAATGGGAAATTGTAATTAATATTAAAATTGTTCCGGAGTCTTAGCTCTAGTTGTTGCAAAAATTCTTGAACATTCATTTTAACACCTCATTATAGTTAAATTATTAGTTTTATCGAAAAAAAATCAATATTTTGCAGTTGAATGGTATTTATTTAGAGTTCAATGGTAATATACAAATATTAATAGCTGGATTTAATTAAATTATATCTCAATATATTGAATATTCGAACTTCTTTATTTTGGAAAAAAATTTATAGTCCCAGAATTTCCCGTAAACGCTTAGATTGAATCCTACTAACGGGAATCTCAGTTTTATCCTGGTCATCCAAAATTAATCGATAAGAGCTATGAAACCAGGGTTCTACTATATGGATATAATCCAAATTCACCAGAAAACTCCTATGGGTTCTAAAAAAGCCTAATCTATCTTCTAATTCATTTAAGGTATAAAAGGTTTTTAATTTACCCTGTTTTGTTATTACATAACTCTTACCATCCTCAGCCGTACAATAATAAATTTCTTCAGGTTTAACTAAGATTATTCTAGCCGCCTCCTCACAAGGAATTTTGTTAATTTTAGGTTTTAAAAGTAAACTATCCAGCTGTTTTATAAGTTCTTCAATTTTGTTTTGAGAATTTTCGCTTTTGGCTTTTTTATCCCACAACCTGGCAATAGTTTTTTCCAACCTGGATAAATTAAAAGGTTTTACCAAATAATCTATTGCATTCATTTCAAAAGCTTTTAAAGCATACCCGTCAAAAGCTGTGATAAAAACTATGGCCATATTAGGATTTAATTCTAAAACTATTTGAGCAACTTCAAGTCCACTTATTCCAGGCATATTTATATCCAAAAAAACCACCTGGGGTTTTAATTCATTTATTTTTTCCACTGCAGCCCAACCATGTTCAGCTTCACCTATTATTTCGATTTTATCACCAAAGTTATTTTCCAGTAAATAATTAAGTTCCTGGCGTGCTGGTAGTTCATCATCCACTATCATTACCAGTAGTTTGTTATCCATTTACAGCCACCTCACTATTATAAGGGATATAAAACCAAACCTGGGTCATATCAGGATTATCTTCAATCTTCAAACAATATTCTGAACCATAAATTGCTTTTAAACGTTCATTGATATTTGATAAACCGATTCCTATTCCCTTTCCAAATCCTTTAACAAAAATTTTTTCTTTTTGATCCCGAGGAATACCAACTCCAGTATCACATACCGAGAAATATAGTTTTTTACCTTCGTAAGTAACTTTAATTATAATTTTTCCACCTTCAATTTTAGGTGCAATACCATGTTTAATAGCATTTTCCACTAATGGTTGTAAAATAAATGTAGGAATTTTAACATTTAATAATTCCTGGGGAATTTGGTATTTAACTTCCAACCTGTCACCAAATCGAGCTTTTTCAATAGTTAAATATGACTTGATTAACGCCAGCTCTTCATTCAAAGATACAAAATCACTGTCATTTTTTAAAGTCTTTCTAAAAAATTCAGATAAATGTATTAGTAACTGGCGTGATGTTTCGGGATTATTACGACTGAAAAAGATGATTGTGTTTAAGGCATTAAAAAGAAAATGAGGGTTTATTTGGGCTTGAAGCGCTTTTAGCTCAGCTGTTGTTTTTAATTTAGCTTGAGCTTCCAATTGACCTAATTCTAACTGTGTACTTAATAATTGAGCTAAACCTTTAGCAAGTTCAACTTTGACAGGAGATATCGATTTTGATTTAGAATGATAAAATTTTAAAGTTCCTACAACTTCATTGCGAATTTTTAAGGGAACTACAACTGCAGAACCCAATGGGCAGTTTCGGTGCTTACATCCAATTTCTTCTGGTATATTAGCAATAGTTAATTCACCGGTTTTAATAACTTGGTTAGTTAGTGCTGTTAACAAATCACTATTAGGAATATGGTGATCAGATGCAATTCCAACATGGGCAAGTATTTTATACTTATCTGTTATAGCAACAGCATCTACTTCAGACATATTCAAAATAATGTTAGCAGTAATGTTTGCAGAATGGTGATTAAGTCCATGTCGTAAATGGGATATGGTTTGGTTTGCAATTTTAAGAGCTTTATGTGCTTGCAATGCTTCAATTTTTTCCAGATCACTTTTTGATTTATTTACTAAATGGATAAATAAAACAATTCCAAAGGAATTAACAGTCATCATGGGTAGAGCAATAATTTGAACTAGTTCCAGTGCTTCATTAAAGGGTTTGGCTACTGCTAAAATTATAATCATTTGTAATGCTTCACCCAGTATTCCAGCAGCTAAACCTATAACAGTAGAAATTTCTTCATTTTTAGTTATTCTTGGTAAAAAGCCTGCTAAAAATCCTTCAATAGTTGTTGCTAAACCACATGCAAAACCTGTATACCCTCCCAGAAAATAGCGGTGCAAACCAGCAATAAATCCTGCTCCGAGCCCTACAGCCGGACCACCGAAAAGACCTGCTACAATAGCTCCTACAGCTCTTGTATTGGCTAATGCACCCTTAATAGGAATACCTAAGTAAGTGCCAGCCATGGAAATCACACCAAAAAATATGATCATCAATATTCTTTCTTTTATTGTAATTTTTCTTTTAAATAAATTTTTAAAAATCCTACTTTGGGTAAAAAAATAGGCTCCTAAGCCAATAATACCAATAGCCTCAAATAATTTCACAAATAGGTACATGGCTGAAAGATTTTGTTCAAAGAAAAATAATTCTTTCATGTTTTTCCCCCATTTAAAACAAAATCTGCAATTTCCTCTATATTTATAAATTAGATAAATTATTCGGCGAACTATTCAAATTTCCTTTAAAGAAAAAGAAGAACCTATGCAGGTTCTTCAGAACTATATTCTTTTTTGATTTCTAAAAAAGACTTTAAATATTTATTAAGCTTTTGCTCAACTAAATAATTTATTGAACCTTCCGGATATTTACCATTTTTGTCCTTTTCACCAGCAGGTATTCCTGTTAAAATTTCTATTCCTTGATCAATATTATCAACAGCATAAATATTAAACTGTTTGTTTTTTACAGCTTCAACTACTTCCTCATCTAAAACTAAATCTGATACATTTTGTTTTGGTATGATTACACCTTGCTCTCCCGTTAATCCTTTCTGTTTACAAATCTTAAAAAATCCTTCAATTTTTTCAGTTACTCCTCCTACAGGCTGGATTTCTCCTTTTTGATTTACTGAACCCGTTACTGCAATACCTTGGTAAATTGGTACATCTGCCAAACTTGAAAGTAATGCATAAAGCTCCGTACTAGAAGCACTATCCCCTTCAATCCCTCCATAGAGCTGTTCAAAACACAAACTGGCAGATAAAGCCAAAGGTCTTTCCTGGGCAAATTTTTCTCCTAAAAAGCCAGTTAAAATCAATAATCCTTTGTCATGGATACTACCACTCATCCGAATTTCTCTTTCGATATTAATAACACCACTTCTCCCCATATAAGTTGCGGCTGTAATTCTATTAGGCTTTCCGAAAGAATAATCTCCTAAATTTACTACTGCTAATCCATTAATTTGTCCAACAACTTTTCCTTCTATCGTTATTAAAATTTTACCCTGTTCGAACATCTCATGTATTTTTTCTTCGTATTTATTTGAACGGAATTTCTTTTCCCTAATGGCCTGTTCAACATGTTTAGCAGTAACATATTGGGATTCGTCGAATCTAGCATAAGCATCTGCTTCGTAAAGAATTTCAACTAATTCATTGAAACGGGTTGTTAATTTATTTTGATTGCCAGCCAGACGGGTACTGTATTCAATTACTTTAGCAATACCAGTACGGTCAAAATGTTTAATATTTTCCTGTTGACAGTGAGAGCTAATAAAAGCGGCCATTTTTTCCATATGAATACGATTAAGATCCATTTCAGAATCGAAATCAGCTTTAATTTTAAATAATTTACGAAAATCCTCATCTAGATTATATAGTAAATGATAAAGGTAAGGATTACCCAAAAGAATAATTTTTACATTAATTTTTATGGGTTCTGGTTTTAAGCTGGAAATGGAAACAGCACCAAATTGTTCTCTTAAATCTTCAATAGTCAATTCTTGGGTTTTAAGAACACGTTTTAAGCCATCCCAGGCAAATGGATTTGTTAAAACATCTTTGGCCTGTAAAACAAGGTAACCGCCATTGGCTTTATGTAATGCCCCGGGTTTAATTTTAGTATAATCAGTTGTAATAACCCCTAATTCATTAACATACTCTATTCTACCGATTAAATTATGATATGTCGGATTAAATTCGAAAATTACAGGAGCACCTTTCCACTCACTATTATCAACCAAGACATTAACTTTATATTTTAATAATATCCCTTCTTTACCACCTTTTTTGAACCATGGTAAAGGGAATTTTTCATCTTCTTCTGTTTCCATAAAAGTTTCTAAGTTACAAAGAATATCATTTTGGACATTTTCCAGGTATTTAATTATTTTTTCATTTTTTGAATATTTATCCTGTAAATTTTTTATTAAATGCCCAATGGCAAATAATGCCGTTTCATCTTGTAAATTTTTTATTTTTTCTTTTGCATTTTTTTCTATTTGTTGAATTTGTTTAAGAACTTCAATTGCTTTTTCTTGAACCTCTAGCGAGTTTTTTTCTATTTTTTCTTTAATTTCAACATCTAAGTTATCATATTCATCTGCATTTATTTGCTTTCCTTCCAATACAGGAATACTAACATATCCTGAATTAGCATACTTTAAAATAAATCCTTTTTCTTCTGCAAAACGATGAAGTTCTTGAAGCATCTTCTGTTTTTCATTGGAAAACTTTTTTATTAATTGATTTTTTTGTTCTTCATATTCATCTCCGGCAAATACTTTTGTTATTGAAGTTTGCAAATCATCAACTAATTCT
>JASKKI010000029.1 GCA_030154225.1 Clostridia bacterium
GGTGGCACAACCCAAGATGTAACTGATGCAGCGAACTGGGTAGTGGCTGAAGAAGGTATAGCGACTATAAGTGCTACTGGTTTGGTTACAGGAGTTGGAACAGGAGAGACGGTTGTTAATACTGTTTATCAAGGTGTTATAGGTAGTGCTAGTATAAGGATAACAGATGGAGGTAGTGGTCCCCAAGAACAGCCTGGTACAGAAGTCTCCATAAGGGTGATAGGTAAAAATAAAGAAACCTTATTTTCAGGTACTGTAACATTAAAAGAAAGTGATCAGTGGGGTATAAATGCTTTAGGTGCTTTACATAAAACAGGACTAAGTTACAGTTATGATTCCATAAGTTATATTCATACAATTGCCGGACAGGGTCCTCAAGGTATGAATGGTTGGATGTATAAAGTTAATGGTAGGATACCAAACATTCCAGCCGTTGAGTATAATTTACAATCAGGCGATAACGTAGAATGGTTTTATAGCACTGATCCCATTAACATGATTGGCAGTGGAGGTGGAAGTTCTTTATCGACAAATCTTACTCAAGATCCCATAAAAACCGGGGATGAAATAGTCTTAAATACTCCAAGTACTCAAAAGGAAGTAGTTATTGGTGTAGAAAATAGAGAGGATAAAAAAGTTTCCTTTACACCATCAACAATCAAAGGATTGGCAGATGGAAATAAAAAGTTAACTATTGAAAATGAAGGTGTTAAGGTAGGCTTTACTCCTCAATCCTTATTGACTGAGGAATTAACTGGTGTATTGAATGATGAGAAGGCCAAACTGGAAATAGGTGTTCAAGAGCTTACTCTAGCGATGAAAGAGGAATTACTTGAACAGGCTAAAGTTGGTCAAAGGACCGGTCTTTTCGATGTGGGTGGTAAGATTTTTGATTTTACTGCACAGGTTTCCCACATCAGTACTGATGGGTCAACAAGCAGTGAAAAAATTGACAGCTTTAATGAACCTGTGGCCATAACTATTGATTTATCTGATATAACCTTAAGTAAAGAAGATATTACTAAATTAACCGGTATCAGATACGAAAAGGATGAACAGGGAACCATTAATCCTGTTAAACTTGGTGGAACCTATAATCCTGAAACCAAGACCTTTACCTTCTATACTGATAAGTTTAGCTTATACGGGGTACTTAAAGTTAAAGATTTAGTAAAAATTACTCTACAAGTCAATAAAATGAATACTAAAGTAAATGGTGAAGAAGGTTGGACAGATGTACCACCAACTATTATAAATAATCGTACTATGGTTCCCGTAAGGCTTATTGCTGAAACATTAGGTGCTGATGTGAACTGGATAGATGAAACCAGAACTGTAGAAATCATACTGAAAGGTAAAAAACTAAGTCTAGTTATCGGAGAAAATCTTCCTGAAATGGATACATCAGCAACTATTGTTAATAATCGAACTTTAGTTCCTCTTCGCTATGTATCAGAAAACTTGGGTGCTAATGTAATGTGGTTCCCATCGACTAGAAAGATAGAGATTGTTAAGTAAGTATAAAATGCACTGCTTTACATTGTAGTAAAGCAGTGCAGCACTTTTTTTAAAAAGGAGGTCTATATGAAACTAAAAGAAAAAATACTAGTAATATTTATAATAATAGGGTTGTTTTTGTTTGTTTTCGGTTGTGAGGTGAATAAAAATGAGGAAAATACGGGCGGAAAGATACAGCTAATAATAAGTAAAGACTTTGGTAAAGAAACTATTTTCAAGAAAAAAGTTGATTACAAAAACAATATAACTGTAATGGATGTTCTTTTTGACTCCGGTGCTGATATAAAAACTTCCTATGGTGGGAGTTTTATAAGCGGTATTAACGGTCTGCTTTCAGATAGTGGTGGAGTAACCGGAGAAAGGAAAGATTGGTTTTATTATGTTAACGGAATTTTTGCTGATGTAGGGGTTTTGGATTATTTTTTAGAACCTGGAGAAGTAGTTTGGTGGGATTATCATCCGTGGAAAATGGCTATGGGAGGTGCCACTGCTGTTGTAGGCTTTTTCCCCGAACCATTTTTGCACGGTTATATGGGGAAAAAATACAAAACTTATTTAATGTCTTTTCCTGAAGAAAAAGATATGGCCCAAAATTTAAAAGAAAAATTAAATACTTTTGGTGTTAAGGAAATTGAAATAGTGGATGTAAAAGAAGATTTACTAAAGGAGAGAAAAGGACCTACTATTTTTTTAGGTGAGTGGGAGAAACTTAAGAAGATTGATTTTGTAAAAGAAATCAATAGTAATTATAAAAAAAATGGAACCTCCCTTCATTTTACAGATAATACTTTAGAATTGTTGGATTATAAGGGAAATGTAGCAAAGGTCATTCAAGAAAAAGCAGGTATCATAGCTGCTTTAGGTGAGGGAAGTGGGGATGTTTGTCCTTTATGGATCATTTCGGGAATAGATAGTGAAGGTTTTTCAGCTGCAGTAAATGTTTTAATTAATAATCCGGAGAAAATATCAGTAATGTATAGTGCTGTAGTGAGTTCTGGTTCGAATAAAATTATGAGTTTACCGTTATTAGGCGAATAGAGATGTTTATTTATCAACCAAAAAATACTTTAATTCATAAGGTTCATCCTGTAACTTTGATACTATATATTTTTATAATTTGTCTATTTTCACTTACTTTTTCCCATCCTGTTTTTCTTTTGGGCCTATTCATAGCTATATCGATGGTCATTATTTCTTCGGAAATCACCAAAGAATGGTTTGCATATTTAAAGTTTAGTATAGGATTTATTCTTATTATTATGATAGTTAATTCAGTTTTAGTTAGAGCAGGTACTACAGTACTTTTCTGGGGACCGAGGATACCTGGTCTGGGTAGGATAAGAATAACTTTGGAAGCCCTATCTTATGGAGGAAGTATGGGTTTAAGGTTTTTGGTTATCATTAGTGCCTTCTGTCTTTATACCTATGTTCTTCATCCCGATAAGGTCTTGAAGCTAATGGGGCGGTGGGGAAACAAGTCGGTTTTAGCCCTGACCCTTGCTACCAGACTCTTTCCTTTGATGGTTAGTGATTTCAGAAGAATAACTGAAGTACAAAGATGCCGGGGAGTTGTGTTTAATGGAAAGAATGTTTGGGCGAAAGTAAAAAAATATATTCCCATTTTGAATATTATGCTTCTATCTAGCCTGGAAAGGTCTTTTCAACTGGCAGAAACAATGCAGGCGAGGGGATACGGGCTAACTAACAGGTCGTATTATACCAGAGAATTATGGCGCCCAAGGGATTTGATAATAATCATATTAATATTTGTTTCTCTGCTTATGGGATTATGGTTAACTGTGAAAGGTTTTCCAACATATAACTTTTACCCCAGGATGGAGCCAATAAAATTTGAAGAAGTAATATTAGCCGGACTTTTCAGTATATTATTTGTGTTTCCTGCATTTTTGAACTGGGGGTGGAAAAAATGGCCATTATTGAAGTCGAAGATTTAACATATTGTTATCCCGAAACAGCAAGTCCAGCTCTGGATAAAATCAATCTCACAATAAAGGAAGGAGAGTTTGTCCTTTTATTAGGAGGTTCAGGAAGTGGCAAATCATCTTTAGTTAGAGCAATAGCAGGTTTAATTCCCGAGTTTTATGGTGGAAAATTTAGAGGAAAAATTCGTATTAATGGTGTTGACCTGAAAAATATTGCCAGAAAAACTCTTATTCAAAAGGTAGGTATGGTTTTCCAGGACCCCGAGAGCCAGCTGATTATGACTAATGTGGAACAGGAGCTGGCTTTTGGCCTGGAAAATCTGGGCTTAGATAATACTTTGATGAGAAGAAGGATAATGGAGGTTTCGAGCGCTTTATCTTTAAACTCTATCCTGGAAAATAATATTCCGGAATTATCAGGGGGATTAAAACAAAAAGTAGCCATGGCTTCTGTACTGGCTATGCAGCCGGATATTTTAATTCTGGATGAGCCTACCTCTCAGTTGGACCCTGTTGCTGGCGAAGAGATATTAACCATTATCCGAAGACTAAATGAAGAAAACGGGATAACAGTTGTTTTAATAGAGCAAAGATTAGAAAGATGTTTTCATCTGGCAGACCGCTTTTTAGTAATGGATAAAGGGAGTATTATCTATAACACTACTGATTCTCAAGAAATTGCCAGGTGGACAGTTGACAATAACAAACCCTTTATTCCGCCTCTGGCTAAACTGTTTACTATTGCTGGTTTTAATAAGATTCCTTTGAATGTAAAAGAAGGTAGACGGATAATTAAAGAAGCTGTTAATGAGGTTCAAGTGAGCCAGATAATAAGTCGTAAGGATGAGAAGACCTCAGAGTCCCCTATTCCTGATGAAAAAGATCATTTACATCCTTTAGTAGAAGTAGAAAAAATGTGGTATGTTTATGAAAACGGGAAAGAGGCTTTAAAAAATATCGACCTGAAAATCTATCCGGGAGATTTTATTGTACTGTTGGGTGAAAATGCAGCCGGAAAGACTACATTACTAAAAAATATCACTGGTTTGCTTAAGCCTACAAGAGGCAAAGTCAAAATATTGGGTCAGGATATTAAAAATAAAGCTGTTGAAGAGTTGGTTTCAATAGTAGGTTATTTAGCACAAAATCCTAATGACTATCTTTTCCTTACTGCAGTAAGAGAAGAAATTATGTTTACCCTGAATAATTTGGGTTTAGAAGATAACGGAAAAGTTGAGGAATTACTGGACAGGTTAAACTTAACCAGGCATGCAGACCAAAATCCTAGAGACTTAAGCTCAGGCGAAAGACAGAGGGTGGCTTTAGCATCTATACTGGCAGCCGATCCCCGGCTTATACTTTTGGATGAGCCTACAAGAGGCCTGGATTATGAATTAAAAGGTAAATTAGGAGAGATTTTATTAGACTTACAAAAAAATGGAAAGGCTCTTTTAGTAGTAACCCATGATGTGGAATTTGCGGCAGAATATGCTCAAGAAATAGTTTTACTAAGTCAAGGGTCAATTATTGCTAAAGGTAGCAAGTATGATATGCTAACACGTTCTACCTTTTATTCTCCCCAAATAAGTAAATTATTTAATAAAATAGATGATACTGTAGTAACTATTAGAGAAGGGGAAAGGCTTTTAAGAAATCTAGATATATCTGCCAAAAGGAAATTAAGTTAATAATACTTTTACAAGAGGTGTGTTATGTTTAAACAAAAGGCTAAAGTTTTGACATCTTTGATTTTAATTATGATGTTTTTAATGTCTTTTACAGTAATAAATACGGCGGCTCAAGCTCGGACCCAAGAGGAAGAGGCAATAGCTAAAGCAGTAGAGTATTTAAAGAAAATGCAAAATCCCGATGGGGGTTTTAGCAATAGAAAAGGTCTACCCAGCAGTACCAGTTTAACCAACTGGGTGATTATGGCCTTAAAGGCTGCCGGAGAAGATGTTAACAGCAGTAAGTGGAAGAAAAATGGTAATAGTCCTCTAGATTTTATATATACTAATATTTCTCAGTTTGAGTCTACTAATGATATTTCCAGAACTCTTTTATCTCTTACTGCTTCTGGTAGAGGTGTTAATTTTAAAGGAGATGATTTAGCAGAAAAGATAATATCTTTTCAACAACCTAATGGTCAGTTTTGTCAACCTGCTAAAGGTGAGAAAGAATTAATAAATACTCATATGTGGGCAGTTATTGCCCTTTCTTCAGCCGGTAAAGATATTCCTCATAAGGAAAAGGCTGGAGAATGGTTATTGTATAGGCAAAATAAGGATGGCGGATTTGGCTGGGCTGTTGGTGCAGAAAGTGACCCTGATGATACAGGGATTGCTATAATAACCCTTGTGTTATTAGGGGATAATCCTGAGAACTCCAAGGCAATACAGAAAGCGGTTAAATACTTAAAAAACTGGCAGGAAGATAATGGTGGAATTGGTTGGAATTTATATAAAGCAAATGCTGCTACCGATGCCTGGGCTATCCAAGGTTTACTTGCTGCCGAAGAAAATATTTCAGGAAGTGAATGGAAGGTAAATGGCAATACTCCTTTGTCCCATTTATTAAGTTTACAAAAAAGTGATGGTTCATTTAAATGGATGGAGGATAGAGAATCTTCGCCGGCATTAATGACTGCTTATGCTATTATGGCTCTGGCTAAAAAACCTTTTCCGGTAAATCTGAATTTTAATAATTTAAAGACAAATTCTTTAAAAATCAGCCTGACAATTAACGAAAATACTTCAATAGTTAATGGGAGAAAAAAGCTTTTAGATGTTCCTCCCACTATTATAAATAATCGTACTATGGTTCCTCTTAGATTTATTAGCGAAAACCTAGGGGCTGAAATTCAGTGGAAAGAAGAAATCCAAACTGTAGAGATAATGCTTAAAGATAAGAAATTAAGCCTGACTATTGGTAAAATAGCACCTGGATTGGATACTCCTGCAACTATAGTAAATGGACGTACCCTTGTACCTATACGCTATGTATCGGAAAATTTAGGAGCAAAGGTAACCTGGTTGGCCAAAGAAAGAAGAGTAGAAATAGAAAAATAACAGGGGTAGAAAATGAAAAAATATTTTTTAATCATAGTAATATTTGTTGTTATATCTTTATTGGGATTTAGCATTATACCGAAAAATCCTTTTTATAACATAAATTGGTCCATTATGTCGGCTTTAATAATTGGGCTGGCTATGCTTGCTTTTTTTTGGAATTTCGAAAAGCAAGGAGTTTCTTCTAAGGAAGTTGCTTTAATAGCTACTATGACCACTTTAGCGGCTGTTTCTAGAGTTCCTTTTGCAATTATTATGAGTTTCCAGCCCATGACTTTTATAGTAATGATAACCGGTTATGTTTTTGGCGTTCAGACCGGCTTTATGGTAGGAGCTTTAGCGGCATTGGTTTCTAACTTTTTTTTAGGGCAAGGTCCCTGGACACCCTGGCAGATGTTCTGTTGGGGCATGGCTGGGGTGATAAGTGCTTTATTGGGAAATAAAAAAAAAGAGTTTGCTTTTACAAAGTTTATTATTTTAGCAGCTTGTTGGGGCTTTATTCATGGCTGGACTATGAATCTCTGGCACTGGGTAAGTTTTGTTTTTCCTTTAACGTTAAAAACCTTTCTAGCTACATATATTGCTAGTTTTCCTTTTGATACTTTACATTCTTTAGGAAATGTCATATTTTCTTTGCTTTTTGGTAAAACTTTTTATACTATCTTACAAAGATTTAAAAATAAAATTATTGTAGTTCCTTTAGATAATAATGCGGACATTGTTTAAAAAATTTGTGGTTAATGATAGCGAGTGAAGCTATTAATTATTTTGACTAAAATAAGTTAAATTCAACATCTACTACTTGTTTGTGAAAAGATTAAAATTTGCGGCTAATCTATTATTTAAGAAAGAGTATTAAATTAAAGTCCCTAACCCAGAGCATTTTGGTTAGGGACAGCCTGTTGTTATTCTTTTAATCTGGGGTCTAATGCATCCCGCAGACCATCGCCTAATAAATTAAAGCCTAATACTGTTAACATTATGGCTAGACCGGGAAACATAACTGACCAGGGGGCCTGTCTTAAATAACCTCTACTATCGGCAAGCATTGCTCCCCATTCGGGCATTGGTGGCTGAGCTCCCAAACCCAAAAAACTTAAACCGGCAGCCTCTAGAATAGCAGTACCAATAGTTAGAGTTGTCTGAACTATTATAGGGGCCAGACAGTTAGGCAATACATGGCGCAGTATAATTTGGATGTCAGTGCAACCAATTGCTTTACTGGCTTCAATGTACTCTGTTTCTTTAACTGATAAAACCGATGAACGAACAATACGGGCAAATCTGGGTATGTTTACTATACCTACAGCGATCATTGCATTTTTTAAGCTGGGACCTAAAATGGTTACAATGGCTAAGGCTAAAAGAATAGTAGGAAAGGCCAGCATGATATCTACTAAACGCATAATTAAAACATCCATCCATTTACCGTAATAGCCTGCCAGTACTCCCATTAAACTGCCAACTATCAAAGCAATTCCTACGGAAATCACTCCAATTTGTACTGAAATACCTGCTCCGTGGATAATTCTGCTTAAAACATCCCGACCCTGAGAATCTGTTCCCAAGAGATACTTACTGGATGGTGGCTGTTGGCGATCTGTTAGAATACCGTTTTCAGGGTCATGAGGTGATAAAAAAGGTGCAAAAACTGCAGTAAATAGTAGAATACCTATGATAAATGCACCAAACATGGCAATCTTATTTTTTTTCAGTCTTTTAATAACATCTTGCCAGAGTCCCCCAACTTTTTCCTGTGTATTATTTAGGACCGGTTGGGGGTTAATATTTACTGATTTAGTGGTTTTCATTGATGTCTACCTCCCAACCTAGTCTAGTTTAATCCTGGGGTCAATAAAACTATAAGTTAAATCTACTATTAGATTAACTAAGACAAAACAAACTGAAATCAATAATATACCACCCTGGACAACAGGATAGTCACGGGCCATAATTGCAATATATAACCTTCTACCTAAACCGGGATAGGAAAAAACAGTTTCCGTCATTACAGCTCCACCTAATAACAGCCCTACCTGCAGACCGATTACGGTAATTACTGGTAAAAAAGCGTTTTTAATAGCGTGTTTAAAAATAATAATTTTTTCCGGGAGCCCCTTGGCCCGGGCAGTCCGAATATAATCCTGTTTCATCACTTCTAGCATACTGGAACGGGTCATACGGGCAATAATTGCCATAGGAATAGTAGCCAATGCTAAACTGGGCATCGCCAAATGCCATAAAGTATTCTTAAAAGCTTGGAAATTTCCGTTTAAAAGGGAATCAATTAGCAGTATATGTGTAATACGGGGTACATTTAAAGCTACATCAAGTCGTCCGGAAGCAGGAAACCAACCTAATTTGTAGGCAAAAGCCCAAATCATTAAAAGACCTAACCAAAATATAGGCATTGATACACCTACTAATGCCCCAATCATACTTATATTATCAAAAATTGAGTATTGACGGATAGCCGCTATAGTACCGGCTGCAATACCAACCACTATAGCAATAATCATTGCAACAAAAGTTAATTCTAAAGTAGCTGCGAAAGAAGTTAATAATTCATAGGAAACTTTTTCATTTGTTATAATTGAAGTTCCTAGGTCACCTTTTAAAATATTTTTTAAAAAAGTTAAAAACTGGATATATAATGGTTGATTTAAACCTAATTTTTCTTGTAAAGCAAGGATGGAAGCCTCGGTGGCTCTTTCCCCTAGTATAATACGGGCAGGGTCACCGGGAATCAAATGAATAATTGAAAATGCCAGCAGGCTTACACCGACAAGTACCGGAATTAACATAAGGAGTCTTTTTATGATATAGTTTAGCATTTAGTTACCTCCTTGCGGCAAACAACTTAAATTTTGGGGAGCCAAAGGCCCCCCACAAACATTATTCAACAATATCAACTTTCCAGAAGGTGGATTCTCCACCAGTTGGATGGGGTATGAAGTTTTTAACGGATTTTTTAGCAGCGATGGGAGGTGTGGAGTGAACTAATGGTACCCAAGGTGCATCTTCATGTATAATAACTTGGGCCTCTTCATATAATTTTGCCCTTTTCGCCTGGTCAGTTTCCTTTTGAGCTGCAATTAACAAATCATGGACTCTATCATTTTTATAGAATGCAAAGTTGCCTGCAGAGCCGACTTTAGCATTATCTTTATCAAGTAATACATAAAGGAAATTATCCGGGTCTCCGTTATCACCATTCCAACCGATTAAATACATAGTATGTTCACCAAATTCACCTTTTTCCAAATAAGTACCCCAATCCATGGTTACGATTTCAGCCTGAATGCCTACATCAGCTAACTGCTGCTGAATTGCAGTGGCAATTTCTTTAGGTTGTGGCATATAGGGTCGGGCAACTGGCATAGCCCATAATTCAGTTTTGAATCCATTGGGATAGCCTGCTTCTGCCAGTAAAGCTTTAGCTTTTTCAGGGTCATACTCGTAATCTTCAATATTATCATTATAACCCCATAAAGATGGTGGAAGTGGGTTCTTAGCAGGTTTAGCAAATCCTGCATAAAAGGCATCTATTAAAGCTTGTTTGTTTATGGCATGGTTAATTGCTCTCCTAACTAAAACATTATCAAATGGTTTTTTCTCATTATGAAGGGCTAAATAGCCTACATTCATACTGGGACGGAGCAATAACTGCAAGTTAGGATCTTCTTTTACTATCTTGGTGTCCTCCGGATTTAAACCTGTCATAATATCAATGGTACCTGCCTGCAATTCCATTAAGCGGGCGGAATTATCTGGAATTACTCTAAAAATCAGTTTATCTAGTTTAGGACCTTCACCCCAATAATCGGGATTTTTTTCTAGAACAATTTTGTCATCTTTAACCCACTCAACGAATTTAAATGGTCCGGTACCAACCGGGTTTTTGAAATAATCTTTACCATATTTCTTAATAGCTTCAGGACTGGAAATAGCAAAACAGGGCATAGCCAGGTTATTAATAAATGGTGCAAAGGGTTGGGTAAGCTCGATTTCCACAGTTAACTCATCTACTGCTCTAACTTCTTTAACCACACCAGGATATCCCCCAAACATATATCCCCAGTATTCAAAAGCTTCGCCCTCATAACGATAAGGGTTATCTTCATACATCCATCTGTCAAAGTTGAATTTTACTGCTTCTGCATTGAGTGGGGTACCGTCATGGAATTTTACTCCCTCCCGTAGGTGGAAGACCCAAGTCAAACCTTCTTTATCTTTGGGTTCCCAGCTTTTAGCAAGTCCGGGTATAACATTGGTATTATCATCCTCATAATCAACTAAAGTATCTAATACGTTTCTAGCAACATAAAAAGATTCACCATCTGTTGCATTAGATGGGTCAAGGCTAACACTGTCACCACCCCTGGCAAAAACCAGAACTTTTTCTTTTTTCTCGGGTTCTTTTGGCTGTTCGACCTCTTTTTTATTATCATTACTACAACCGGTAATGATTAATGAGAGGCATAAAACAGCTATTAAAGCTATAATCCAAATTTTTCTTGGCATTTTTTTACCCCCTTGTTTTTTAAAATTAAATGAGTTTTGAGTCTATTATTCTTATTTTTTCACCTCCTAAAATTAGTTATCTAAATTATGGCATGCTACCAAATGACTAACCTTTTTTTCTTTTAATACAGGACTCTCCACCTTACAAATATCAGTGGCTTTAGGACATCTGGTATGAAAATTACAGCCGGAAGGTGGATTAGTGGGACTGGGGACATCACCCTCTAAGATTATCCTAGACTTTTTAAGTTTTGGGTTAGGAATAGGTATAGCTGATAGTAAAGCCTGGGAATAGGGGTGCATAGGTTCCCTGTAAAGATTTTTATAATTAGCAAGTTCAACAATTTTACCTAAATACATTACAGCAACCCGGTCACTAATATGTTTTACTACACTTAAGTCATGGGCAATAAATAACAATGTTAAATTGAATTCTTTTTGTAAATCTTTTAATAAATTTATAACTTGGGCTTGAATAGAAACATCTAATGCAGAAACAGGTTCATCACAAACAATAAGCTGAGGATCCACACTTAATGCTCTGGCTATTCCAATTCGTTGTCTTTGTCCACCACTAAATTCATGGGGATAGCGTGAAGCGTGGTAGGCGCTTAGTCCTACGATTTCTAAAAGTTCTCTAACCCTTTTTTCTTGAGTTTTTTTAGTACCAATTTTAAAATTGCGCATTGGTTCAGCGATCATATCTCCGACAGTCAACCGTGGGTTTAAGGAAGCATAAGGGTCCTGAAAGATAATTTGTATGTCTTTTCGTAAAAGCCTCATTTTAGATTTATCTAGCTTGGTAATATCTTGTCCATTAAAAATAATCTGTCCTGCTGTGGGCTCTAATAATCTTAAGATACAGCGACCGGTTGTAGATTTACCACAGCCGCTTTCACCTACTAAACCCAGAGTTTCTCCCTTTTCCAGAGTAAAAGATATGTCATCGACAGCTTTAACTGTCCCTACTTGTTTATAGGAGATAATACCTTTCTTAATAGGAAAATGTTTTTTCAAATTTTTTACTTCTAAAATTACTTGAGACATTTAAATCCCTCATTTCTAATACAAGTGACAAGCTACAAAATGGCCTTGTTCCACCTCTAGCAGGGGAGGACAAATTTCCAGACATTTGTCATGGGCGTTTTTGCAACGATTTACAAAGCTACAACCCTGGGGTAAATTGCGTAAATCTGGGGGAGCTCCTTCAATAGGTTCCAACTTTTCTTGATAATCATCTTCTAGTTTAGGTAATGATGATAATAAACCCCAGGTGTACGGATGTTTAGGTTTTTCAAAGATAGTTTCAACACCGGTGATTTCCACAGGTTTTCCTGCATACATAACTACAACATTGTTGCATAATTCTGCTACAACACCTAAGTCATGGGTAATCATAATGATAGCTGTCTGATATTCTTCCTTTAATTGATTCATTAACTCCAAGATTTGCGCTTGAATAGTGACATCAAGAGCAGTTGTTGGTTCATCAGCAATTAACAGTTGGGGGTTACAGGATAAGGCCATGGCAATCATCGCCCTTTGTCGCATTCCTCCGCTGAATTGGTGAGGATAATCATTAGCTCGCAATTCTGGTTGGGGGATACCAACTTTTTCTAACATTTTAACAGCTTTCCGCCAGGCCTCCTTTTTACTTAATCCTTGGTGAAAAATAATAGCTTCGGCAATTTGCTCACCTATTTTTAAGACAGGGTTTAAGGAAGTCATAGGATCTTGAAAGATCATGGCTATCTCGTTTCCTCTAATTTTTTGCAATTCCTTTTCCGGGGTTTTAGTTAAATCTCTATCTTTAAAGATAATTTCTCCACCAACTATTCTACCGGGAGGAGAAGGTATTAATCTCATAATGGACATAGCGGTAATGGATTTTCCGGAGCCGGATTCACCTACGATACCCAAAGTTTCTCCCTTTTTTAATTGAAAACTTACTCCATCAACAGCTTTAACAGTCCCTGCTTCAGTAAAAAAATGAGTTTTAAGATCTTTAACTTCTAAAATTGGTTTTTCACTCAAGGTATGTCCTCCTATCTGGAATATAACAGAAGCGCATTCCTATTCTGATATAATACAGGATATCATAAAATTAGATAATAACTTATTTTTTCTCTTTTTTCTCTTAAAGAAAAACCTCTGTCCATAATAGGAGGACAGAGGCTTATTCATTAGTTACTAACCAGTATACATTTTTGGGTCGGCCGACTTTTCCATAATCAAAATCAGTTTGTACCAGGCCTTCTTGAACCAAGTGGCTAAGATATCTATGAACTGTTTGATAGGCTAAATTTGTTTCTTGGGCAATTTTATCGATAACGACAGGTTCTTTCTGAGTTTTTAAGTAATTTAGAATTAAAGATTGGGTATTTTTTGTAATGCCCTTATTAACGTAAGCCGTTTCCTGTTCCTGGGCTAAGGCGGCTACTTTAAGATTGACCATAATACGGGCAATTAGGTCAGGTGCTTTAATAGGTTTTAAAGCAAAATCTGTTGCTCCCGAATTTAGTAGTTCATTGGCCAGTTCCTGTCTTTCATCTACAGTTAAAACCAGGATGGGTATTTTTTTATCAAATTCTCTGATGGCCTGAATGGTTTTTAGTCCGTCAAGGACTGGTAGATGGTAATCAACAATTACCAGATCAAATTTATTATTTTTACAAAGACTTATTCCAGAATGACCATTATCGGTAATCTTCGTTTGCCATCCAGCAAAACTACAAATTTCCTTTAAGGTATACTGAATGTCAGGATTGTCTTCTATTATTAAAATCTGAACCACTAGCTTTCACTCCCGGTAAAGTTATTTCTACTTGGGTACCGTCCCCCTTTTTACTGTAAATCTTAATAGTACCTGAATGGCTTTCGATAACGTTTTTAACAAAACTCAAACCTAATCCTCCAGATCCGGTTTTAGTTGTGAACCTTATATTCCAGATTTTTTCAAGGTTCTCATCGGGAATTCCGATACCGTTATCCTTGATAGTAAAAACTACATTACCATTGGGATCAGAATTTACTTTAATTAATATAAGTGGGTCTTCTTGAAAGCTAACAGCATGGATAGCGTTTTCTATTATATTAATAAGAGCTCTAGCCATTCTTATTCTATTTATATTAATCTGGGGGAGGTTGTCATTGATTTTAAAAACTACTTTGGGATTGGCATTTTTAACAATAACATTAGCCCTGACAAATTTGATTAATTCATTTACGGAAATATCTTTACGTTTTTCATTATGGAGAAATTCTGAAATCATTTCATTTACTGTTTCCACAGATTGATTAATTCGTTGACAATATGCTTTTAATTGTGGACTTTCTAGCTGCATTTCATTTAAGGAATTAAGGCCGGAAATAGTCATTAAAGGTGATTTTAAATCATGAAGCAAAAAATGAAGTTCCTGCCATACTTGTGCCTCTTCAGCAAAATTTTTCATGATACGTAGTTCTTTTTCTTTTTCCTTTTCTCTTTTTTCTGTTTCTAATCTAAGGGTATACATAACTGACAATATACTTAAAAAAATTGCACCTAATGTAAAAGGTAGAAAAAAACTTAAACTAACAAAATTTAATATGGCATCCCGAATTAAATAATTGGCACCTATTTTAATTCCCGAAATCAGATCTCTCTGTCCAATACCCCAATTATTCAGAAAAGGAGCTAACAAGAGACAATTAAAGCCAAAATTCACCTGAAGCAAGACAAAAATGTTTGCCGCAAAATTTTCTTTATTATTATGAAAAATAATAAGTAAAACAATTTCAAAAATTAAAATTAAAACAAAAATGACTAATTCCCACTTATCTTGGTAAATGATGCGGTTAAGTTTGTAAAGGAAAAGGGTAATAACAATTAAATGGAAGATTTTTATAGATGGTTTGCTATTTTTGAAATAAAAATAAATAAAACTATAACTTAGTAAAAATACCGGTAAATCTACCAGTGTCTCATGTATTATTCCTTTTACGACTGTAATAATAAGCAATCCATTATTTGTTGCGATTATACTTCTTTCCAGATTTGTAATTATGTCTTTAGCAAAGGATAATAAAAAAGATTTTATAATAAATGTTGTAAGAAAAAATGCGAAAACATAACTTAGGCAAATAAATAATTTTCTTTTCATAATACACCTATCTGAAAGCTGAATTTAAGGGGATTTTAACCCTTTCTAAATCTTTTACTAAAGTATAGAATTCTATATTGTTTTTAGCCGCTTGAGTTCTAAAAAAGTCTTTACTTTCATTGTTACTTACCGCAATCATGTAGTTAGTATATTTAGCTACCAGCATAATCATTTCTTGATTTAGTTTATCCCACCTATTATTACCACCTATGAAAAGCATAATTACAGGAATACGCTGTTCATTTGCTTTCCTAATTAACTTATGAATTCTTTCCTTTTCAAGCTCATAGTTAGTATCAACACTTTTTAAACCTATTTTGCTAACGCTAACAACAACTATTAAGCTTCTTTTTTCTTCTAAATCCTTAACTGTAGCTTTGTACCTAAAAGTGTTTTCGATCTTCAATTCATCACACATTTTGGCAACAATTAACCCTTCCGGACCTTGACCGGCAATAGTAATTAATGCTTTTTCTTTGGCAATGGGATAAGGAAGATGGGGAAGAGTATAGCCAAGTTCAATATTAGAATTAAAGCATCCCGTAAATATAAGGCTCCAAAATACCAATATAATAAAGATATGAAAGAATTTCTGCATAATTTACCTCAAAATAAATTAACGGTATAAAAAAATTTTCAACATGATTGTCTAAAATTCCTACAAAAAGTATTTTTTAATTGGTAGATAATGAGGAAAAAATATTAATATGGTATCATATGAAGTCTTTAGAACAGTAGTAGTTAGTTTTTACTGGAATCAGGTTTTATTAAGTTTTTTTGAGATTTGCTCCTTTTCTTTAATGGTTTTTGTAAGGGCATCACATTTCCCATTGTTCTTATTTTAGGTACTTCTTTTTCTTTTATTTTTTCCAGCTTACTTTTACCCCCATATTCATAGATACCCATACCTATCAAGAAATAGCCAAAAACTTTTTTTAGTACCTGGGCATCAAGATTATTAGCCAGAAGAGAACCTAAAACTGCACCTATTAAACTTCCGGCAGCTAAATACAGGGCTAATTTTAACTTAACATTACCTTGCCGGTAATGGGTTATAATAGCCACAACAGCGGTAGGAATAAAAGCTGCTAAAGATACACCCTGGGCGACGTGCTGTTCGGTGCCTATTAGATAAATTAATGCCGGTACAAGTAAAGTTCCGCCACCGATAGCCAGTCCACTTAAAATGCCCATTAAAAGGCCGATGATAAAAATCAACAAACTAAAACACCATCCTTAAACCAGCGACAATCATAAAAACACCAAAAAGTTTTTTTAAGCTTTTTGCAGGTAATTTATTCATCAATTTTGCTCCTAGATAGCCTCCGATAACAGCACCAGAGGCTACTTTAAGGGATAAATTTAAGTCCAAGTAATTATTATATTTATAAATTAATGTACTTACCAATGCAGTAGGTAGGATAATGGCCAGGGAAGTACCATGGGCTTTATGTTGCTTTTCACCCAATAAAAAAATCATGGCAGGGATTAAAATAGTTCCCCCACCAATGCCTAATAACCCATTAACAATACCAGTAATAATGCCAATAGCACCTAATTTTACAATATTATCCATACAGTAAGCCTCCAAAGATTTTGCTATGATAAGTTTTTGTAAGGGAGGAGAAAAATATACAGACTTACGTCTGTAAGGCTAAGGTTTCGCTTCAGCCTTAACCTTAACCTCAGCCTTAGTGGTTAATAAAGCTGGCTAAAATCATAACGGCTATACCGCAAAAAGCTCCCCAACGGGCATAATTAGGGTGATTACGGTGGGATTCCGGCCATAATTCTTTTTTTATAATATAGGTCATAGCACCCCCAGCTAAAGCTAAAAGAAGGCCTATGAAAGAATAGGAAATTGAAACTAAAATAAAGCCCAGGTATGCTCCTAAAGGTGTGACCAGGCTTACCAAACAAATTAGGATAATAATTGCCATATTACCCATCCCACCTAATTTTAAGGGGGCAGTTGTCGCCATACCTTCCGGTATATTATGTAAACCAATGGCTAAAGCTATAATCACTCCCAACCGTTCTGTTGCGGTATATCCTACAGCAATTGCAATACCTTCTGGTAGGTCATGTAAAGCAATGCCGATAGCAATTAGGTAGCCCATTTTCAGAAAATAACCGTTTCTATTATTTATTTGCATTTTTTGGATAAAAGGAAGCCAAGATATTAACATATCTAAAATAAAAAGTAGAAAGTTACCTAAGATAAAACCCAAAATAGCAATTTTAAAATTACTGTAAGCATAACTTGAAGGTAGTAAATCAATAATTACAACAGTTAACATTATGCCTGCTGCTAAACCTAGCATCCAGGCCAAAAGTTTTTCACCTGGTTTGCCAAAGGCCAATACTAAAAGGCAGCCTAAAAGAGTAGCCAGTCCTGCCACCATGCTATATAACAAGATAGAAATCATTTTGTACTCCTAATAGTAAAATTATTATCTCTTAAATAAGTAGTACACATTGGGCAATTTTAGACCAGATTTTAGCACTACTTATATCCTAAGTATAAAGGTATTGTAAGTAAGACAACCCTTCGGTTATTTTCTTTCACTGGGGTTTGTGTAAACTAAGTAGAAAAAGTGGGGTTAGCATGCAACTAAAACCAATAATTCCTTTTGAACCAGTAAGTACAGATACTATACCAAGTGGAGAGAACTGGATAGCTCAAATAAAGTGGGATGGTGTAAGAGTATTAACATATTATGACGGACATAACGTAAAACTATATAATCGTAAAATAAATGAACGTACAGATCATTATCCAGAATTGACTAAAATTAAATCATATTGCAAAGCAAATTCAGTTATTCTAGATGGCGAAATAATTGCACTAGATTCCGATGGTCGACCATCTTTTAATGAAATAATGCGTCGTGATGCAATCAAACAAATGGAACGGGTTAAAGATATACGAAAGAAAGTAAAAATTACATATATGGTTTTTGATGTGGTATATTGTAATGGTAACTGGCTGGATGAATGGAGTTTAAAAGAGCGAAACGAACTTCTTACAAATATTTTAATACCCGGGGAATATGTACAGTTAGTCTCTACCCATCATGACGCAATTACTCTCTTTAATGTGATTAAACAATATCAAATGGAAGGAATATTAATTAAGGATCTAAATAGCAGGTATTACATCAATGGCAAAAATGACCGATGGCAAAAGAAAAAATTTTACCGCGACTTAGTGGCAGTAGTTGGAGGGGTAACCCTCCGAGGTAGGATAGTTAATGCCCTTTTACTTGGATTATATGATAAAAAAGGACAACTTTGGTATATAGGACATGCAGGTACAGGTAAATTAAAACATTCAGATTGGAAGAAATTAACCGAAAGAGTGAAACCATTAGTTACAAACCAACGACCTTTTATAAATAAACCTCAAAGGATTAATAAGGCCATATGGTTGAGACCAGAGCTTACAGCTAAGATTCAATTTGCTGAATGGACTAAGGGAAAAGTGCTCAGGCAACCTAGTATACAGGCCTTCGTTGAATTGTCTCCGGAAGAATGTATTTTTATTGAGGAGTAAAATTGTGTGGCTACTAGGGGGGAGTTATCCAACGGAGTAAAGGGTACACTTGGTTTAGGACCTCAAAAGTCTGTCAAAAACTTTTTCCAGATGGTTAAGAGTACTGCATTCCTCGGCAATATGACAGTAAGGAAGATATTTCTTCATCTCTAAATTAGAGCAGAAAATGAATGATCTTACCTTTGCCAGGGCCTTATTCATGCTATATAGAAAAAGGAGCATGAAAGTGGAGAACAATGAATTATTTAACTTTTCAGAAAATAGAAGGAATTAAAAATATTCATGTTGAAAATATATACATTCAAACAAATATTAGAAAGGAGTTGAGGAAGTGCACAAACAATTAGAAACCTGGTCTTTATTCAGGAAAACCTTTGCTAAGCTACAGCGAATTGCCGAAGATGATTTACGCAAGTACGGAACTACGCCAAGTCAGTTTAGTATTCTCTGGAATCTATCTGTAGAAGAATCAACACCCATGTCGGAGCTAAGCAAGCAATCAGCATGTGTAAATTCTAACATCACCTCCATAATCGGTAGAATGGAGGAAAGAGGTTTGGTCAAAAGAATTCAGGACAGAAAAGACCGTCGAGTCGTTCGGGTTGAGTTAACAGAGGAAGGGAAGAAGTTATATAATCAAACAGTTGCTCAGCATAAAGAATTTTTAGTTAAAATGTTGGAATGTTATACTGAAGAGGAACTGGAAATATTAAATAAGCTTTTAGATAAAGTTTATGAACATGTAGGTTAGTTATAGGGGGATAAAAAATTTTTAAAACCGGGGTAATAGGGCCCGGTTTATTTTTATATAGAAAATTATCTATTTGGTAAATATTTTGATGGGTTATTTCTATAATAGAATTCCGATTTTTTGTTATAATTTTTCGATATGAGAAGGATAATTTATATTTATGTAGAATATTCACCGATGTTGTTTTTAGTTTTCACTAAATTTTTATGTCTAACCAAGGAGAAAGAGAAGGGATATCAGAATTTAAAGAGGGTATAAAAAGTGAATGTTGTTAATCCAGAAGCTATTGGTGTTTTTGGTCTTGTTATAACGGTTTGGTGTTTTGGTGCTGAACAATTAGGTTTTGGTGTTAAAGGTGGAGACCATGGCAAAATTGGTCGAAGTTTAGCCTATATTGCAATCTTATTTGGTGGTTGTGCTCAAGTATTTACTGCTTTGGCTATGTATTTATTTAATGTTACCGGTGATCCCGGCAAAAGTATTTATTTAGGTACTATTTTTGCGACATACGGATTATTCTGGTTGTTAGTAGGCTGGTTCTTCTTACAAGGTGGAGATAAAAAACAGATTGCCCATTTCTTTTTAGGTATCGCATTTATTACTGCTGTCTTTTTATATAAAGCAGTTATAATGGGGTTAATTTATCCCCTTGGTGTTGTACTTGCCTTAATAGTTATGCTAACAGTATTACTACCTTTTCCCTGGTATGGAGTTACACCTGGTTTAACTAAGGTTTGCGGGGCTATAAATATTTTAATCGGCTTATTTGCATTACCTATTTTATTTAGTGCACTAGGTGTTTAATTAAGAATAATTGTTTTTCGGTTAGCCGTAACCCTACCCATTGGATAGGGTTATTTTTTATGCTATTTTTTCAACAGATGGCATAAATATAAATAAAAAGCGGAGGAGGTATAATATGGAATTTTTAGATTTGTTTAAGGTAATACTTGAAAATCCTTTTTTAGCATCATTTATGTTTTTATATGGCTTGGGTTGGCTTCTTAAAAATCATACATCATTAGATAATAATTTTATTCCCTGGATACTGGGGCTGATAGGGTTGATAATGGGCTGTCTATTATTAGAAATGTCTTTAAAAGGGGCAATTGCAGGATTTGCCATGGGTTTATTTACTGTTGGAGCATATGAGTTTATGAAAAACACTGCCCGGGTTGCCAGAGGCAATAAAACCAAGTAAAGGTTAAGGTTAAGGTTTAGGTTAAGGTTAAGATAAAGGTTAAGGTTTAGGTTAAGGTTAAGGTTAAGGTTAAGGTTAAGGTTAAGGTTAAGGTTAAGGTTAAGGTTTAGGTTTAGGTAACGGTTTAGGATAAGATTAAAGATTATAGATAAAAGTATGGACCGAGCATTGCTCGGGCTTTTTTTATCTAACGGAACGAAGTGAAGTGAAACCTTAACCTAGCAAAGCGAAACCTAAAAACTGGCGCAGCCAGTTTTTTTATTCAAGATACTTGTATTTATGTTCAAGAAGGCATAAAATACTTTGGTGAGTGTATTAAAGGAGGAAGTAAAAATGAACTCGGATCAGATACGTAATATTGCTATAATCGCCCATGTTGACCATGGTAAAACAACCCTTGTTGATAAATTATTATCCCAATCAGGAGTCTTTAGGGCTAATGAGCAAGTAGTTGAGAGAGTTTTAGATTCCAATGACTTAGAAAGGGAAAAAGGTATTACTATTCTTGCTAAAAACACTTCTATCAACTATAAAGGTTATACGATAAATATTGTTGATACACCAGGGCATGCCGATTTTGGTGGAGAAGTAGAACGGATTATGCGCATGGTTGATGGTGTTTTATTAGTTGTTGATGCTTTTGAAGGGTGTATGCCTCAAACAAAATTTGTATTGCGTAAAGCTCTTGAGCAAAATCTAGTTCCCATAGTAGTTGTCAATAAAATGGACAGGGATAGTGCCCGTCCATTGGAAGTTGTAGATGAAGTACTGGAATTGTTCATAGATTTAGGTGCTACTGATGAACAAGTGGATTTTCCTGTTCTTTATGCATCGGCAATTAAAGGGGTCGCCGGAGAAGATCCTAAAAATCTAGGGGAGGATATGAAACCCCTTTTCTATACTATAATTAATAAGATCCCAGCACCTCAAGGAAAAGTGGATGGTCCTTTACAAATGCAGGTAACTTTACTTGATTATAATGACTATATCGGACGAATTGCTATTGGTAGGGTAAACAGGGGGAAAATAAAAACAGGAAGTCAAGTAGCAGTAATAAAAAGGAATAATACTATTGAATCTGCCAGGATCAATAAGCTTTTCGGATTTCAAGGTTTAAAAAGAATAGAAATAAATGAAGCCTCTGTCGGTGAAATAGTTGCTGTAACTGGTTTGGGTGAAATTAATGTTGGAGAAACAATTTGTGCTATTGATAATTTAGAAGCACTTCCTTTGTTGAAAATTGATGAACCAACCTTACAGATGAGTTTTATGGTTAATAATTCACCTTTTGCCGGTCTGGAAGGTGAGCCTATAACCGCCCGTAAGCTTGGAGCACGTTTGATGAAAGAAATGGAAACTGATGTTTCTTTAAAGGTCGAAGAAACTGAAAGCCCCGAGATTTTTAAAGTGTCAGGCAGGGGGGAACTGCATTTAGCTATACTTGTTGAAAGAATGCGCAGGGAAGGTTTAGAATTTCAGGTTTCTAAGCCCCAGGTAATTTTTCGGGAAATAAATGGTATTAGAAAGGAGCCTTTTGAATCTTTAGCAATTGATATTCCTGAAGAATATATGGGTGCTGTTATGGAGAAAGTTAGTAGTCGTAAAGGTGAATTGTTAAATATGGTTAATAATAAGGGACAAGTTCGGTTGGAATACTCTATACCCGCCCGTGGTTTAGTAGGCTTTAGAACGGAGTTTTTAACCGATACTAGGGGATATGGCATCATGAACCATAGTTTTGACAAATATAAGCCTTACAGGGGTGAAATCAGCAACCGCCGGAATGGGGTGCTTATTGCCCATGAAACCGGCACGGCAACTACTTACGGACTATTAGCCGCTGAAGATAGAGGGACACTTTTTATAGTTCCCGGAACTCAAGTTTATGAAGGTATGGTCGTTGGTGAAAATAACAGGGAACAAGATATTACTGTAAATATTTGCAAAGAAAAGGCACTTACCAATGTACGATCTTCTACTAAAGAAGAAACAGTAAAGTTAAAAGCACCTCGTATTTTAAGTCTGGAACAATCAATAGCATTTTTGGGTGATGATGAGTATTTAGAAGTTACCCCTAAATCTCTACGTTTGCGGAAGAAATATTTAAAGAAGGCCGATAGGGATAGGTATCAGAAACAACAAAAGTTACAGGTTAACTAGTAGGCTAGACATACCAGGTAGTAAAATTTTTGCGTCTGACACGGCTTTAAAGCTAAAATTATTAGGTCAGATGTACCAGGCTGGTAGTCTTCTGCGTCTGACCTTTACCTTATAAGCTAAATTTGAGGTCTAGACATACTTTTATGTCTAGTTTTTGCGTCTGACAACTGCTCATAGGTTGTAATAAAGTTTTTACTGGGCACTGGACACTGGGCACGTGTTTTGTCAGACGCTCAATCTCACCCAGAAGCAATTGTCAGACATCATTGAGAGTGCCTTATTATATTAAGCGTATCTGGTGGTAAACCTTTTTACCCTTGCGGATCATCAACTTCCCATCTTCAAAATCTCTTTCGGTAATAATAAGATTAAAATCTTCTACTCTATTCTCATCTAAATAAATCCCGCCCTGTTGGACAAGACGTCTTCCTTCACTTTTGGAGGAAGTTAATCCTGCTTCTTGTAAAAGGGTAAGTATGTCTATACCAGTGGTGAATTGAGATCTTGCCATTTCTGTGAATGGGATAGATCCTCCCTCGGAACCTGAACTAAATAGAGCTTTTGCAGCTTGCTGTGCATTTACTGCTTCTTTTTCCCCATGAACTAGCTTTGTCACTTCAAAAGCCAGAGTTTCTTTGGCTTTATTAATTTCAGCCCCTTCCAAAGAACCCAGTTTTCTAACTTCCTCCATAGGTAAAAAAGTTAAAAGTGCTAGGCATTTTTCCACATCTTTATCATCGATATTACGCCAGTATTGATAAAATTCATAGGGAGAAGTTTTCTCTGCATCCAACCAGATGGCACCCGATTCTGTTTTGCCCATTTTTTTACCTTCACTGGTAGTAAGTAGTTTAAAAGTTAATCCATAGGCAGATGCACCTTCAACCCTTCTGATTAATTCAACTCCTCCTAAAATATTAGACCATTGATCACTACCACCCATTTGTAGTTTACAATTATATCTTCTATATAATTCTAAAAAATCATAAGACTGCATTAACATGTAATTGAACTCTAAGAAAGATAAACCTTTTTCTAAACGGGTTTTAAAGCATTCCGCAGTGAGCATTCTATTTACGGAAAAATGCCTGCCGATTTCTCTTAAAAAATCAACGTAATTTAGTTCTAAAAGCCAATCAGCATTATTAATCATTAAGGCTTTATCTTCACCAAACTCTATGAATCTGGAAAATTGTTCTTTAAAGGACCGGGCATTTTGTTCAATTTGCTCTTTAGTTAGCATTTTGCGCATATCAGTTTTTCCAGAGGGGTCCCCTACCATTGCAGTTCCACCGCCGATAATGGCAATTGGGCGGTGACCAGCCTTTTGCATGTGCATCATGACCATAACCTGGATGAAGTGTCCTACATGTAGGCTGTCTGCCGTTGGGTCAAAGCCTATATAAAAAGATACTTTTTCTTTTTCAAGCAATTCCCGCAGCTCTTCTTCGTGGGTTGCTTGCTCTATATAACCCCTTTCGGCTAGTACATCATAAACATTTGACATTAATGATCACTCCTTTAGTTTTAATAGGTTAAAGTACAAAAAAAGATCTATTCATCCTTTAAGGACGAGTAGACCCGTGGTACCACCTTAATTCACATCATAAAGATGCCTCAATATCACGCTAACGGGTGATAACCGCAATGTTTTCACATTGAAGCTCTAGAGTGTAATTCACAACTTATGTACTGTAGGCTTTGCACCAACCAGCCTACTCTCTGGATTGTAACCATAAGCTGCTACTTAGCTCTATCATAGCTAAAATATAACTTTTATAAATAATATACATTAGGATGAAACTTCTTTGCAAGTTAAAAGTAAATATATATTAATATTTTTAGCTATTTATAGTTGTTTTAAACAAAATTTCAACTAATAATTAATTGCATTTAAGTCTTTACTTTATTTTGGAAAAAGTAAAATATAATAAAAATTAGAAATTATTAGAAGGGTTATTAGGTTTTATTAAAATTATTTTTTTCAAAATGAGAAACATTTTTTAAATCAGGTTCTATTTAGAACCTGATTTTATAATATATGAAACAGGTTCAACCTGTTTTTTATCTTAATAACATTTCCAGACTATTGATTTTCTGGGCAAGCCGGTCAAGTTGTTGGACTGCGGCACTTTCTGCATTGGAAATTTGTTTTAATTTTGTTGCGGTAATTCCTTCCATTTCAGCCATTTCCTTATAAGTACCTCCATCATTATTTAAAGTTATTTGATTAGAGAATTCCATTCCTGATAACTGGCTGGTCATTGTTGCATTATTTAATGCCGATTGACGTAAGCTATTTATTATTGTTTTCATGTCTTGTAAATTTTGTATTATTTGATTATAATTTTCCATTAAAAATACACCTCCATTAAATATCATGCCCAGTATTATAACTGTAATACCTTGTAGTATGGAAATAATACTTGGTAAACCCATTAGAAAATTTTAGCATATAATGTATTAACTTAATTATTTTAATTACTTACCTACAGTCTGGACCTGCGAAGCAGGTTTTTCTTAACTTTAAAGAAAGTATAACTTTTGGGCTAACCCTCAATCTTAATCTATTATTTCCGGTAGCACGGTAGCACTGTAGCTACTGTAGGTTCTGAAAGACCGACAAAGTCGGTTTTTCTTATTTAAAGTCACTTCTGAAAAATATAAAAATATACTATATTGAGGCTTATTTATTTTTAATGACTTTTGAATTTAGATAAATGATAAAGGAGTGTTAATATGGTAAAAATTCCACATCCAGGTGCTTATCCAAGTCCTAAAGATCATAGGGATTGGTTACATAGGGTTATTAGTAAAACTTCTATTGAGGATATACCTGTAGAAGGTGGACTAGATGATGTTCCATTAATAATCCATGACCAGGGTGATTTACCTATATGTACCGGAGAAGCCGGTTCTTATTTACAAATGGTTAATCAATATTTTGAAACAGGTCAGATGATTGATTTATCAGCTATGTTTATTTATAAAATGAATAGAAAAATAGATGGACTCCCACCGGATACTGAAGGAAGTACTGTTAAAGCAACTGTGGATACTTTACGGTTAAGAGGTGTTTGCAGGGAAATTCTCTTTCCCAGTACTAAAGCAAATTATGAAAAACCTCTTCCCGGCAACAGGCAATTGGGTAGAATTTTGCGCAACGCATATCAAAATAGAATTATTGCTTATACAAAATGTTTGAATTTGGATGATATACTAGTTGCCCTTTCCGAAAAAAAACCGGTTATTTTTTCCATGTACCTGCTTTCAAATTTCTATAAAGCACGAAGAGGTAGAGTACCTAACCAAGTGGGAGGAGATAATGTCGGCGGCCATGCCATGTTAGCCTTAAAATATAACCAGGAGGAGAAATGGGTAAAGGTAGCCCAAAGCTGGGGTAAAAATGATAGTTTAACTGATAACGGGTATATGTATATACCTTTCAATTGGTTTACATATAACGTAAAACCTGACTTCCCCATGTTAATGGAAGCATATACTGTTCTTGATTATATTCCCGAGGAAGTTGATAGAGTTCCTGATAAATTGACAGTGTCAAAAGGGTTAGTAAAAATTGAAATTAATGGGCAATCCATTAAAGATTTAAGACTTGTGCCTTTTTTAATAAATGAGTTAGGAACACCATTAGTTCATACTGATATTATAGAAAAAATAATAGGTAATATAACAGGTCAAAAAGTAAAAGTCGTCTGGGATGCAGATAACTATATAATAAAAATAAATATTTAAATAAATTCATTAGTTCATTTTGTTTAATGGATAGGTGACTAACAAAAAAGGTTGTTGGCAAATGGCCAACAACCTTTTTTGAACTTAAAATTCTTCAATTAATGGTTCGTTACCCCCAAAATCTTATTTCTCTCTCAATATCATTACCAAATAAGGATATTATATCAGTTTTTATTTTTAATGGTAATTAACGAAAACCAGGTTATGTAAACCTGAAAAAATTATAATTAACTTTATTATTGCTTGCTACTGATGAATATACTTTGATAAAAGACTAAAGGGGGGGTAAAGATGAAGTGAATGCTTAAGAAGCTAGAAAGATATGGGAAGATGAAGTTGAAGAAAAAGCAAAGGTGTTTATTGAATTTATCAAAAACAAAATATTAAAGTACACTTATCAAGAAAATTGCTTTTTATATTTCTTTGAGAACCGATAATGGACCTCTGTTTATTGCCAAAGATTTTAAAAAGACCTGTAATAGTGGTGATATACTTATTGTGGACATTCGTAATACCTCCTGGTTAAGTTAAGTATCTGTTCAATACCTAACTACGCCGAGGTTTGCGAATGTCCTTCTTTTTTAGCTATTTTTTATCAACGGAAATGGAGAAAAACCGGCTTTTTTAATGCAAAAAAATTTTAACTCAACTTTCTCAGGAGAATAATTAGCTCCAACCCTTGATATTAATGGTTTTTTGCCAAGAAATTTAGGCATAAAACAACGATAACATTCCTTTTTCTGGTATAATAGTTTCAACGATAAAACACAAAACCAAGAAAAGAATGTTTCCGTTGAATCCTATTATATCAGAGCATAATCATGAAGAAAAACAGATTGAGTCAACTATCAAGCGTTTTTTCAAAGAATACCAGATTACAAAACTATTACGATAATCTAATTTTTACAAGCCTATCCCAATGTTGTTAAAAGAGTTTTGGAGTATAATCTCCATGCAATCTGCATGATCAAGGTAAAGCCAAAAGTTCACTATATCTACCAAGGCAACAAAATGACTTAAAAACAAATCTACGCTGCCGTGAAGAAGAAACGTGGTAGGGTCAAAATACTGGCCTCGGTTATAGTTCAACTCCCTGATACTCAGGGCAATCATGTCTCTGCAAAGATAGTTTTTGTCAGAGAACGTAACCACAAGCGAAATTGGCTGGCATTACTTTCGACAGATACTTACCTCGAAGATGAGAAAATTATAAGGCTTTACGGCAAGAGCTGGAATATTGAGGTTTTCTTTAAGATGAACAAGTCGTATTTGGGTTTGGACAAAGAGTTTCAAGGTCGCTCTTACGATATGATGATTGATCATACAACCATAGTTTTCACTCGCTACATCATGCTTGCTCTTGAGGCCAGAGAAAGTGAAGACGATAGAGCTGTTGGCGGTATATTTTACGAATGCTGCGATGAACTGGCAGATATTAAATTCAGTGATGTGGTAGCTTTAATCATAAAACTCTTAAAAACTGCTTTACATAAGTGCTTAAGGCTTGATGAGCAGGAAATATAAAACTTGATGGACTATTTTATTGCCCTTCTACCCAGTTATTTCAAGGGTAAACTAGGAATTTCTATCTGCGAAAGTTGAGTTTTTAAAAAGAATATTTCGTATAAAATGTAATATAATCAAAAAATAGTGAGGTTGTCGCTATTATGAATGGGAGAAGATTTAGCCTATTAACAATATTTTTTTTAATTTTGGTTATGACATCTTGTACTCCAAAAGAAACGAATATATCCAAGGAGGTACCCCCTTTGTTTGAGAAAGAAATAGGTGAAACAGACGGGTTGCCCTATCGGGAAAAATTGCTACTTGGTTTTGTTATAAGGGAAATGATGTCTCTTTACGGGGGGATATATACCAATTATAATAAAGATGGAATATTTGAGTATGGTGT
>JASKKI010000108.1 GCA_030154225.1 Clostridia bacterium
GCTCGTTGTCAAGAGGACCGTGGAATAAATGCGACCCATGGTAAAAGCAAGCTACTAGGAAAACGAAAAATTTGCCCACAATTACTTGACACAAACATTAATTTAAACATAGGTTATACCTCCCCAAATATATGTGTTACAGTATACTTTGTGTACAATAGATAATACAATCGCCTGTATTATACATTATGTATAATATATTAAACTCGGGATTTTAGCCCATGTTTTTTATAAATCAACTATTAAATGCGTGGTACCTAATGACATTGCTTGTTACGTATTTACTACTTAAGTGCAATACATGAATATGGTCCGGAATCACCAAAATCAATGTCCTCCAGCTTAAGGCCCAATAATTCGCCTTTTCAGGTCCTCCCACATCATGGTACTTCTCTGTCTATCAAACCCAGGTAGCTCTTGACCACCGGATGAAGCTGAAGTCGTTGGTATCAACCAAATAATAAATCTCTCCAACATCCGTTCTTGCCAAGGCTATTTTGAGACCACCCCACTTATCCACGCTGTTCACCGGCCTTACTTCGTTCTTACTGAAACAATTCTATAAGACTACAGATTATCCTTTTCCTGCATGACGTTTTTTACAATGATAACTATCCATATTTAAGTTAGTACGAATCGAAAATAAAATAACATCTAAGATGATATTTACTATTAGACCAGATATGAATTATCTATATGTAAATGTTCTTCATGGGGGTGAGTGCCAATTACATGGTCTAATTTCTTTACGCCCATAATCTTAAAGTAAACCTCGCGCTCCTTATTTCCTTTACCTTTAACTTTGACGCTACTTAGGTTGTGACTTTGAATATTGTAAATTTCCTTTAATAAAATTATAATAGTAACACCGAACACTTGTTCTATATATTATATTTTCTGTTACTAAAAGGGGTGTATTATTTTATGCAAATCAATGACCGGGGTAACAAGAAATGGACCGCAATGATGCTGATTGAGCATAGGGAAATGCTTGCTAAAATGACCGATGAATTACTAAACGATGCGGAAAAACCTTTGTTGGCCGAGGATAAGTTGGAAGAGTTCGATATGATCCTGAATAGAGCAATCATTGAAAATAAGTTAATTAAGTTCTGGATTTATAAAAACAAAAGGATAATTAATTTTGAGGGGTACATAAGAAAAACTAACCCTGTGAACGGGATTATCCAGGTAAACACCAAAGAAGATGGAGTAGTCAATGTGTGGGTAAAAAGCATTGTAGATATGCAAATTTTAGAGTAAAACTGCAGAAAAATGACCGTCATATTTAGCCTGTAAGCCGCTAGAATTGTGGGAAGGTGAAACAGTCTTACCTTCTTTATAACTTTAGTTACTTAGGAACAGTAGTAATCCGGAGTACAATTTATGTAGAAAAGTAAATTTTACATTATTGGGAAATTTATTGTATAATTAAAAGCAACATAGTTAGAAAGGAGATGTAGAATGGCAAAAATTAACGAAAACTATTTGAAATTACAAGGAAGTTATTTATTTGCGGAAATAGGTAGAAGAGTTGCTAAATTTAAAAATGAAAATCCGGAAGCAAATATTATTAAATTAGGCATTGGAGATGTGACTAGACCTTTGGTACCTGCGGTAATTGATAACCTACATAAAGCAGTTGATGAAATGGGACATGCTGATACCTTCCGTGGTTACGGTCCAGAGCAAGGATATGAGTTTCTTATTGAAAAAGTAATTGAGCATGATTTCAAACCTCGTGGAGTTGAGCTTGAAGTAGATGAAGTTTTTATCAGTGATGGTTCCAAATGTGATGTTGGTAATATTCAGGAAATCTTTGGTACAGATAATGTTGTTGCTATAACTGACCCGGTATATCCTGTATATTTAGATAGTAATGTTATGGCCGGAAGAACTGGATCATTTAGGGAAGGTAAATTTGAAAATATAGTATACCTCCCCTGTAATGCTGAGAATGATTTTGTTCCAGAACTACCTAAGGAAAAGGTAGATATGATTTATCTCTGTCTACCAAATAACCCTACAGGAACAACCTTATCAAAAGAAGATCTCAAAAAGTGGGTTGACTATGCAAAAGAAAACAAAGCGATTATTCTTTTTGATGCCGCTTATGAAGCTTTTATTCAAGAAACTGATATCCCCCACAGCATTTTCGAAATAGAAGGAGCAAAAGATGTTGCTATTGAATTTAGGTCTTTCTCAAAAACAGCTGGTTTTACAGGGACTCGCTGTGCCTATACAGTTGTTCCTAAAACAGTTATGGCCTATACAGAAAATGGAGAAGCACATTCACTAAATAAATTGTGGAATAGACGTCAAACTACCAAGTTTAACGGTGTTCCATATATTATTCAAAAAGGAGCTGAAGCTGTATATTCTCCCGAAGGACAGCAGCAAATAAAAGAGACCATCAAATACTATATGACCAATGCTAAAATTATTAAAGAAGGGCTAGAAAGTATCGGTTTACAAGTATTTGGTGGTGTTAATGCACCTTATATTTGGCTAAAAACTCCTAACAATATGGATTCTTGGACTTTCTTTGATAAGCTACTAACAGAAGCTCATATAGTTGGTACTCCAGGTACTGGTTTTGGTCCATCAGGTGCTGGTTATTTCCGTCTCACTGCTTTTGGTAGTAGGGAAAATACTGAAAAAGCTATTAATAGAATTAAAACCAAGCTTAGTTTATAATTCATTTAAAACTAGATTATTTTGTATTAGAATAATAATATTATGGCGCCCAGGGGATTAACTCTGGGCTTTTATTTTTTAAACTATGTTATATAATTAGGAAAATTTTTTGCAAGAAAGAAAATTTTTTTCTTGGATAATTTTTTTTGTATTTCAAAAAATATAATGAGGTGATAACTATTATGGAAAAAACAAGAACCGGCTACAGATATTTATTCTGGTTTTTAGGTCTTATTGCTGTACTTTATTTCTTAGCTAGATATGTAATTCCTATTGTTTGGCATTTAATTGGTTAATTTTAACTACAGCTTAAATTTTTTATAAGAAAAAAAGACGCCTTAAGGCGCCCTTCAACTAAAATAATATTAGAAACGTGGACCAAATCCTCCACCCCAACATCCACCAAAACCTCTTCCTCTGAAACCAAAACTAGTGTTACTATCATATTTATAATCAATCATATATTTAATTCTTATAGCCATATTTTCTTGTATAAATTTTACTTGTTCAGGGGTCATAAAACCAGCCTTAACATATTCATCTAATGTTACTTTGTGAGCAGCTAGTAATTTTTCTTGTAATTGGCTGGAACTTAGACCTTTAGCTTTCGCAATTTCAGCATAACTTTTTCCCGCTTGTACTTCTTTTAAGACATCATTAACATCCATTTTTAAAATATCAGCTACCTGCCAGCTCAAACCATAACCACCAAAACCTCTACCCATCATCATCCCAGGACCCATATGTCCATAAAAATTACCATTCATAAAACGTGGCCCAAAACTATAAGGAACTATTTCATTTCCATCAGCAAATAATACAGTGGGAGCTAAAAATAGAGCTAGTGTTAAAACAGCAATTATACCAATAGCAATCTTTTTCATTTAAATCACCTCCAAATTATTTAAATTTTATTTTGTTCTTCAATTATAGTTTAGGAATTAATTGTGATAAATCTGTGAACTACTTATCAAGATAATATCAAGATTAAAAAACTAAAGAACCCCTAAAAATATAATTAATTATGATAAAAACTTATAGTTAGTTAAAAAACCATAGATCTTTAAACGGGGAAGTTCCATCAAAGATTATTTTAAACATTAACTGCTTCAAATATATAAGGAGTATATTATATTTTAGCAATAGGCTCTGTTACCTCTTCATTTATACCTGCAATTTTTTTAGCATAGTCTGCATATTTTTCAAAAGGAGTCAAGGCCCTTACCACTAGCCTAGCACCATCTGGGGACCCACCACCGTGCATGCAGCCGGGAACACCTGCACCAATAGTTAACCATTCTGTCAACCTTGCTGCCCGTGCCCTAGTTTCTGCCGAACAATTCCCTGCTTTTAGAAATTTTTGAATTAACTCACCATACCTTGAATCAGTAAAATCTTTATAAGATGGGAAACAACCCGTTTCTACTATTCCTCCACCAATTTCCTGGCAAAGACGCTTTGTTTCATATGGTAATGTAGCCACAAGTAGTTTATTTGTATGGGCCATTAAAGTATCGGGAAACCAAACTCCAGAAGGATGTTGATTACCCAAAGCCATAGCACCAATACCTAACCCAAAAGTAGTTTCATTATTTACTGCCATTCTAATAAACTTGTCCATAAAGGTCTCCGTTCTAAGACCATTAGCCCTAGCCATTAAAACTCCAGACCCAATCATTACATCCCCCTGCCCTGCAACACAGGCACCAATATACGATCTATAATTAGCTGTAAAATATTGAACTATTTTTCCGGTATATTTATATTCCCCACACATAAATATTCTTTCATTTGGTACAAATACATCATTAAACATAAGATAGGCCTGGGTAGTGCCGGTATCAGGAATATCAAATCCCTCTTCGTATTCCCGCCCGTCACTAGGACGTCTAGTTTCTACTATTGTCAAACCATCTATATCCCTGGGAATTACAAAAGCAACTGCAAAATCTTTATCTTCTTCTTTGTAAGTACCACCTGGTAAAATAAAGATTTCCTCAGATGCGGCTACTCCACAAATCATAAGCTTTGCACCACGAACAACAATACCATCTTTCCTTTTATCAACTACCCGTAGATTTAAATCAAGGTCTACTTGTTGTGATGGTTTGAGGCTGCGGTTACCTTTTGCATCTGTAACAGCTCCTGCAACAACAAGTCCTTTTTTTTCTGAATTTAAAATCCATTTTACCAGGCGCTTTTGATAATCCGAACCTAGTTCTTTATCCATATCATGAGTAACTGCCCAGAGTACATTTTGTGCATTCCAACCTACACAAATTCCACCTGTACAGGTTCCGGTTAATCTATACATTATACGTTTTAAAAAAGAATTATATTTAATATCTTCCAAAGTTTGCATTATTCCATTAAAACGCATTATTTTATTTTTAGTCAAATATGAAGTGGTGGTAAAAATATGTTTATATTCTTCATCCAAAGCAGCATCAAAAGCCCTTGCATGACTTTCTACAGTACGTTTAGTAGCAGGATGAGTTGTCACATCTTCTATTAATTCCCCATGTTTATAAATATTTGGTTTTAGTTTTTTTAGAGAATTCAGGTAATTTTCACGAAACCTTATTGACATCATGCCCCTCCTTAACTTTCTCAAGCCATTTTTTCGCATATTTATCTCTTTTTTATATTCTCTTTAATTATTTTAATACCTTCATCTGCTAAAAGTTTAAAGGCTAATTTTTCATTTCTAAAAAGATAAATAATATAGTTAAATTTATAGTTTAGAATAGTTGTTGGGCCTCTTTTATATTAAAAAAACAGCCCTAATGGCTGTCTCTTCAAAATGTCAATATTAATTTCCCGATAATATTTTCTATAGGTATACTTCCAATTATTCTACTATCTGCACTATTATTTCTATTGTCTCCCAAAACGAAAATATGTTTTTCCGGAACAAATATCTTCTGATTATGAGTATGTTTCATTTTCTCTTTAATATAATGCTCCTTTAATAATCTTCCATTTCTATAAACATTCCCGTCTTTAAATTCTATTATATCTCCTGATTTACCGATGACTCTTTTAATCCAATATCTATCATCTGGGACTTGTTTAAAAAATAAAGTTGAAATCTTATTATATTGAAAAGAAAGAATCAAATCATCCATTAAAGTATGTTTTCTTTCGATTCGACTATCTATTATAACAATATCTGAATAATTAGGCTCTATATCAAAGGTATTGAGTATTTTTGACATTATTACAAAATCCCCGTCATGCAAAGTAGGCTCCATAGAAGAACCGAAAACAGTACTAGGTTGAATGATAAAAATATTTAAAAATAATGCGATAAAGAGGGCAATAAAAATGGTACTAATTAAGTCAGTAATAATCCTAAGTCTTTTCATTAAATTATCTCCCCTATTTTATACTTAATATATAAAATATTATATCATTAACTATATATTAGATAGTGTTAATTTAATTACCTATTACAAAAAAAAGATCTCCAAAAAGTGTGGAGAACAAAAATAAAAGGGAGTAGTTTACTGAAAAGACTTAACCTTATTTGATTATACTGCACCTTTTTTAATAATAAATTAAAAAGTTGTTAAAGCATGTTTAATAATATATCATTACTCACCTTAAATTTAAAAAATAAAAAAACGGAAAAGGGTAGGTTTTTAATTCCTTTTTACTTAGGAATTTACCTACCCTTTTCCGGCGGAGTGATTTTCCAAGATGGAAATACCCCCTTTTTAGATTACCTAAATTTCGGTCCGGAGTACTATTACTCCTTTCCTACTCGTTCAATCAGCCTTTATTTATTTTCCTTAACCTTTTGGTTAATTCTAATAAATCTTAGGCTTTCACCAGGTTATTACTATCTGTGCTACCTATTTCTACTGTGGATTAGGGTTTACTTCCTCTATGGTACCAGACCTTAAATTTCATAAACCTTTTGATACTTACTCAGCTAAACCCGCTTTTCTGTAATCAACCTTTCCTAAAAGTAGTAAGTATACATCAGATGCATTAACCTGGTTAATTGAACTTTTTAGGTTTTCCTCTTAAGTACTCTAACCACTAGTTATTTCCTTAGGTTGATTTTATTATATAAAAAGCATTTGATTTTGTCAATACTTTTCTGAAATTTTTGAATTTACGAATAATTTTTCCTTTTTTATCATTATTGTTCGAATTTAAAAAAGTTGACTATAAAAAATCCTTTTGCAAGAACTTAATTAATTGGCTAAAAGTACTTATTACGAACATTTCCACTGGAATAAATAATATTATTCCTGAATCATTCATGCATTATCAAAACAAAGACGTAAATTGCTCGGTACAAAATCGTTTATCATCTTTTAAAATTTTCACTAAATAAGTGAAA
>JASKKI010000004.1 GCA_030154225.1 Clostridia bacterium
CATGTTCGGGAGCAACTTTTAACTGCCCGCTAATATGATGCTGGCATAATTCCCGCAAGAAGGTTTCCTTAGGATCATTAACGATATAATCAAATCTTAGACCTGAACGAATAAATACTTTTTTCACACCGGTTAAAGACCTGACTCTCCGCAAAAGTTGTAAGTATTCTTGATGATCTATGTCTAAATTAGGACAGGGTTCAGGATGAAGACACTGTCTATGTTGACAGGCCCCCAATTTTGCTTGCCGTTTACAAGCTGGCCGTCTAAAATTAGCAGTAGGTCCTCCTATATCGTGAATATAGCCTTTAAAATTAGGTGATTTTGTTAATAGTTCAGCTTCTCGTGTTATAGATTCCTGGCTTCTATTTTGTATTATCCTACCCTGATGAAAAGTAAGTGCACAAAAAGAACATCCTCCATAACAACCCCGGTGACTGGTAATACTAAATTCCACTTCTTTTAGGGCAGGCACGCCCCCATCTTTTTTATAAATAGGATGAAAAGTCCGTTGAAAAGGTAGAGCATAAATTTCATCTAACTCTCCTTGAGTAAGTGGAATAGCTGGGGGTAGTTGAATTAAAAATCGATCCCCATGGGGTTGAACCACTACTTTCCCTAAGTAAGGATTTTGCTCATGATATTGTTCCATAAAGCTTTTTGCATATTTAACCTTATTTTTACTAACCTCTTCAAAGCTAGAAGTAATAATATAATCTTTATTCTCAGGAAGAGTATTGGATATATAACAGGTTCCCGCTATATTGGTAAGTTTATCGATAGTCGAACCTTGTTGAAGTGCTCCAGCAATAAATTTTATCTGCCTTTCACCCATCCCATAAACCAAAAGATCTGCCTTGGCATCAAAAAGGATGGATCTTCGTACTTTATTTTCCCAATAATCGTAATGGGCAAAACGCCGTAAGCTGGCTTCTATACCACCAATTATTATGGGTACGTCTTTATAAGCTTCTCTGACTTTATGGGAATAAACTATTGTAGCCCTATCTGGGCGTAACCCTTTTTTCCCGCCAGGCGAATATAAATCAGTATTTCGGCGTTTTTTTGCTGCAGTATAATGATTAACCATGGAATCAATATTACCACCGGTTATTAAAAAAGCAAGTTTAGGTTTATTAAGTTTTTTAAAGCTTTCTATATTTTTCCAGTCAGGCTGCGGGATTATACCAACACTGAAACCTTCAGCTAATAAAACTCTACCAATTAAGGCTGCACCAAAACTGGGATGATCTATATATGCATCACCAGATATAATAATAAAATCCAAGCTGTCCCATCCAATATTATCCATATCACATTTAGTAATTGGTAAAAATTTTTTTCTATCCATGAAAAGCACCTATTTTTAAATATTATTTATTACATATAATAACCTATTGAACAAATATAAAAAAGTCAGAACTTTTGTCCTGACTTTTTTATATTTTTATTTACTTTAACCTTATTGAGTTCCCATATTTTGTTCAGCATACTGGATCATTTTTCTAACCATATAGCCACCAAACGCAAGTAATAATGTTATAGTAGCCATTCTTGTTATTGTACTTATAAAAGTAACACTTGATAAATTATTAAATAATTGTAAATATTTCTTTTATTTTTTTTATAATCCTGTTAGAATATAATTGGATAGTATCCAGAATTGGAGCTATACCTATTATTAAAAAAATTTAATATTTTCTTTTTCTGCTCTGAGCCATTTGGACCGAGACGGAAGGTAATAGATGATAGGTTATTTATGCCTTTCTGGGAAAAAACTCAGAAAGGCTTTTGATTTTCAAGCCTCTTTGTGTCTTTTGTGCTCACAAAGAGGCTTAATTATTAGAAAACTTTAAGTCTAAAAGATTAATCAAATTGCCTAAAAATATAATTTTGTTTTATTAAGGGGGTGAAATTTTGGATTATAAAATAGGATTTATAGGAGCCGGAAAAGTAGGAACAGCTTTTGGTAAATATCTTACTGAGAATGGCTATAAAATCATAGGTTATTACAGTAAAAATTATACTTCTGCTCAAAAAGCGGCTAATTTAACTGATTCCACTGCTTATGATAAGATTGAGGACTTGGTTTTTGAAGTAAATACTCTTTTTATTACTACCCCTGATGATGTTATAAAGGAAGTATGCGACTTTCTAGTAACAAAGAAATTAATCAATAAATCATATATTATTTGCCATATGAGTGGCGGACTATCCTCAGATATCCTAAAAAACGCTAAGGATATAGGATGCTCTGTTTATTCGTTACATCCTATGCAGGCTTTTGCTGACATCGAAAGTTCTGTTAAGGAACTTAAAAACACCATCTTTAGTATCGAGGGTTGTGAAAAGAAAATTAATGATCTCATAACACTAATAAATGAATTAGGAAATGAAATTTTTCTAATAGATAGTAAAACTAAAGCCATATATCATGCTGCTGCCTGTGTTGCATCCAATTACTTGGTTACTCTAATAGATTTTGCAGTCAATCTTTTAAATGAAATAGGATTAGAAAAAAATCTAGCAATAAAAGCAATCAACCCTTTGTTGATGGGAACGGTAAAAAATATAGCTCAAATGGATACTGAAAAAGCATTGACAGGTCCCATTGCCAGAGGTGATTTAAAAACCATAAAAAAGCATCTTCATGATATAGATCTCTATTGTCCACATAATCTTGACTTTTATAAGTTTTTAGGAAAGAAAACCATTGAATTAGCAAAAAAAGAAAAATTAAAAGATGATATTAAAATAAAACAACTCAATAAGCTTTTAGGATCAGAAAATACAAGAAAATATAATCCTTATATTATAGGGAGGTAAAAAATGTTAGTCAAGACAATAAAAGAAGTTAGAAATATTATAAAACAAAATAAATTAAGGGAAAAAACTGTAGGACTTGTCCCTACTATGGGATATTTACATGAAGGACACCTATCATTAATTAGAAAAGCTAAACAAGACAATGATTTTGTTATCGTAAGTATTTTTGTCAATCCAATACAATTCGGACCCAATGAGGATTTTGAAGATTATCCCAGAGATTTAGACCGAGATTACAAACTTGCTATTGAGGCTGGAGCCAATTTGATATTTAATCCTTCCGTTGAGGAAATGTATCCCCAGGAAATAAAAACTTTTGTTGAAGTACGAGATTTAACGGAAAACCTATGTGGTTTGTCAAGGCCAGGTCATTTTCGAGGTGTAACTACAGTTGTTGCAAAATTATTCAATATAGTTCAACCTGACAAAGCATATTTTGGTCAAAAAGATGCCCAGCAAGTTTCGGTTATTTCAAAAATGGTACAAGATTTAAACTTTGATCTAGAGATAGTTCCCTGCCCTATTGTCCGGGAAAATGATGGACTTGCTATGAGTTCAAGAAATGTCTATCTAAAGGCCACGGAAAGAAAATCAGCCCTTTTACTTTCCCAATCTCTTTTTCAAGCCCAGGAATTGATAAATAAAGGTGAAAGAAATGCTGAAAATATAAAAGATTTCATTACAGCTACCCTTCAAAAAGATGAGAAATGTGATATCGACTATGTCAAAATAGTTGATTTTGATACATTAAAAGATATTGAAATTCTAAAAGGAAATGTTTTGGTAGCTTTAGCAGTTAAAATTGGTAAAACCAGATTAATAGATAACATTATTATGGAGGTGAAATAAATGCTGATTAATATGTTTAAAGGTAAAATTCATAAAGCAAAAGTAACTGAAGCTAATCTTAATTATGTTGGCAGCGTAACAATAGATCAGGATTTAATGGATGCGGCAGGAATCCTGGTTAATGAAAGAGTACAAATTGTTAACAATAATAATGGGGCTAGGCTAGAAACTTATACTATAGCTGGTGAAAGAGGTAGTGGAATAATTTGTTTAAACGGTGCTGCTGCTAGACTAGTACAACCAGGAGATACAGTTATTATTATAGCTTACTGCTGGTTAGAAGAAAAAGAAGCCTTAAACCATAAACCAAAGGTAGTTTTCGTTAACGAAGATAATAAAATTATAGATTTAACAGATGTAGAAAACCATGGTGAAAGAACATAAGGGAGCCTCTCCCCTAACAACCGTCTTCGAAAGGAATTTTAGTTTATAAATTCCTTTTAATTAAAAATGAAAGGTCGAAACCTCAATAACTATTTGCTGTATTTCGACCTTTCTGATCTACAACTAATTATCCTTTGTTTTTAACATCCATCCTTTTTTTGCCTATTACATAATAAAGCTCTTCATTATCTACTGAATCTAGAACTTTAAAGCCAGCTTTAACAAAAAGCTTTTCTACCTCTTTGCTTTCAGGTAAGCCTAAAGAAATTTCCTGAGCACCAACACTTTGGTGCCGGTGATTTATAGTATCCTTGCTTTCCGAATGACATACAATTATTTGACCTTCAGGTTTTAATAGTTTCCACAAATTTAGTAAAGTTTCTTCAGGGTTTAAAAAATGTGGAAATACAGAATAACAAATGACTGCATCATACCTTATTTCATCTAAGATCAAATTATTTACATCCCCTACTACAAAATTAACATTTTGCTTAGGATACTTTTTTTGTGCCAATTCAATCATTTTTTCAGATAAATCAACTGCTATTATTTGACCTTCATGACCAACCAGCTCTAATAAAAATGGAATTAAAATTCCAGTACCAGTTCCTACGTCCAATACTATATTTCCAGAAGAAATCTTTATTTTTTCTAACAAAAATTTAATTTTTTGAGGATTATGGTTAGTTATTTGATCCCATCTCTCAGCTTTTTCATTAAAAAAATCTTTAATTGTGTTTTGCTTCATTTATATTAACCCCTTTACTTTCCAAAATATTAGCATTTTCTAATAACTTTACCATAATGGGAATAACAACAATTTGAATTAAAATACCTGGTAAAGAAGTTATAAAACTTGCAGTTAAAAAGGTCTTTAAACTAAATGCTTTGGCTAAAAATTGAGTTAATAAGATATAGTTAACTATTCCCGCTACCAATCGCCCAGCTAACATTCCCATTATTAATGATATAAATAGGTTACTTCTTCTCTTATAAATATATGAAATAATATAACCATAACAAGCAAGCTCAAATACCATTTGAATTCCTATGGGAAAAAATGGTGGCATAGAAGTCATAACTGAACTAAGAATTGGTGTCAAAACTCCTACTAGAGCTGCATTAAATGGACTAAGCAAAAAACCTCCTAAAAGAATAGGAATATGCATAGGTAAAAATACCGCTCCACCCATTTGAAAAGTATGAAAGGTAATAGGTAAGATTATTCCCAAAGCAATTAATACTCCTGCTGTCACAATTTGCTTATTTTTATTCATTAATAAGACCTCCTTAAAAACAAAAATAGCTATAAAAAATTAGGTTTCATACCTAAAAATTTAATAGCTATTTTATAATAAAATAATATTTTAAAAACCTTCATGGTTATTTCTTTAAAATATTTTATTCAACAAATTTAAAGTAAATCCTTCTTCTATTCTTGAATAAGAATAATTATTTTCCACTAATTTTATAAAAATATTTACGAAATTGCTCCACAGGATTAATTGTTTCCAATAAAGATGGAATAGAAGTTTCCAACTGGGTACTTTTACATTTAGGACAACAATTAAAATTATTAATAAACATAGACATCATTCCACCATTTCTTCTTAATATAACATACCAACCACAATCCTTACAGGTTAATTTATAGGAACGTTCATACATACTAAAACCTCCATGAACTTTAAACTTTTTTATCATAGATAATAATATCCTGTAATTTATTATATAGCAACTCTTCCTCTTCAAATTTACTGCACTTGACTTATTAATAAACCCTTTTTAAATTTAAGAAATTTGGATCATAGCTTGAATTAAATTAATATTTATGGTATTATTAAGTGAATTTAATATAATATTACCTCATCTCTTTCCGAGGTGGGGTAGAGGCGCGGTACCTATTAGTACTATGGGGAGCTAGGGAGCTAGGAACTATAGGAAAGGAGTTACCGCCGAAGTGCAGTAAAGTCCCAACTTACTGTGCTGGGCCTGCATACGAATAGGTGCAGGACTGTCATCAAGGGAGTATCCGCCCCTTGATGGAGTGCTATCTCACGGAGGAAAGGGGGAAAGTGGGTTATCTACTAAGCTTCTTTCATCAGAAGCTTTTTAATTTGCATCAAACTTAAAACCTACTAAGGAGGTAATAAAATGGAGGCATATTGCAGTTATTGTGGAAATCCTCTTGATACTGAAAATAAAGTTACTTTTCATTTAGGTGATGAAGAAATAAATTCTTGTGAAGGAGAATGTTTAATCTATCTCTATCAAGAGTACCAGCAAAAAAGAAGCTTTTCCACTTGGATAAATATAAATAAAAATTAATAATAGTGACCACTATTTCCAGTGGTCACTTTTTTAGTTATCTGATATTATTGTATTAAAAAAACAGCCATAGCTGGGAGGCCTCAATAATGTTTGTAGATAATTTTACAGTATTTATAACAGGGAAATCCAAATTTAAAAAAGGCACTACAGAAGGTAAAATTTTCCAATACGCAACTTTAGGTGTAGAAATAGACTTAACAACAGAACAAATTTTAGAGGCTGAATGTACCCTTTGTAATAACCTGGAAATTAAGTATATTTCCCAACTCTTAAAAGGTAAAAAATTAACCGATGAAGGTTTTCTAGAACTATATGATGAAATAAATAAACGGATGCATGGACTAAACAAGCAGGGTATTCTTGCCGCCTTAAATGATCTAAAATGTAATTGGGATAGATATTACCTGTTAGAACAAACACAAACTACACCTATAGATCCTTAATATTTATAACTTGCCCAACATGGAGTTGTGTACTACCAAAGTATTTATTAAATTCAACTAAAGCCGGAAATTCAGTACAATGAGTTGGTAAAACCTTTTTCACATTTATTGATTTTAAATATTCAATTGTTTTTTTAGTTACAAAATCATTATCTTTAAGATGGAATCCTCCTATTACTGCTAAAACCTCTTTTATACCGGTAATTTTAATAGCATAATCAACCATATTGCAAATTCCTGCATGTGCACACCCAGAAATTACAATTAATCCTTTTTCAGTTTTAATAGCCAATCCTGAATCATCATAAACAAAGTCTTTATTCCCATCTTCCTTTTTGAAAATTGTCTCTTTAGCCTCAAAATCATTTAATCTGGGTATTTCACCAAGAAAAATAGTATTTTCATCAAAACTAAATGGTTTTTTTGTTAGAATAAGATGAAATCTTTTTTCTCCTTCTTTTAAATCAAAAGGTAATCCTATATGTTCCCCATCCCTAAATCGTTTAATAAATGCTTCGGGATGGCAAACAAGCTTTTTTTTAGGAAGATATTTCAAGCCATTCCCGTGGTCCCAATGCCCATGACTTAAAACTAGATAGTCGGCATTCATAATATTTATATCCATCTTTTCTGCATTTTTTAAAAAAAGATCGGATGCACCAAAATCCAATAAAATATTTGTTCCTGCTTCAATATAAATAGACAATCCCCATTCTGCTGAATATTTTCTACTGGCACAATTATCGGATAAAATAGTTATTTTCAACTTTATCCTCCTCTCATTATAATTAATAATTATTTACAAGAAAAAACTATAGACAACCGGGATAATTAAAATTGCCGTAATTAAACGTAGTAATTGTAAAGAGCCTACTACAACTACGTCAGCTTTAACTTGGTCGGCAATTAACACCATTGGGGCGAGACCACCAGGTATGATGCTCAAAAAACCTGTTATAAAATCCCATTTGAAAATCTTACTAAATATCCAGGCCAAAACTAGACTGTTAAATATTATTAAGAAGGTTATCAAAACAATAGAATGGCTTAAAGTAGGGACACTAAAAAAACTTTCCCGGGTAAAGTTAGTACCAATAATACTTCCCATACCTACTTGAGCAAAATTATAAAAATAAACGGGTGGTTTAGACACTTTTTTAAAAGGGCTGAAATTGTAAGTTGCAATAAAAAATATAGCACCTATTAACCTGCCAGCCGGAAAATTTAAAATTGTAAAAATTATACTCCCTATACTACCTAAAACAAAAAATACCCACCAGTTTTTTTTACTAATTGAGGTATTTGGGTCTGACTTATTTTCCAGATGATCTTCATCACCATAATGTTCCCCATTATCAGGAAAAACCTTTTTGACCAATATCGGTACTAAAAAGACAATTGTAAGAAGCCTGGCCAATTGAAAAGAAGTAATTTGGGCTAAATCTGCATGATATGATAAAGCAAGAACACTTACCTCAGCTATACCTCCAGGTACTACAGATAAAAATGCTGTCGATTTCTCTAAAAAGGAGGCTTCTAGAAGCAACCAACCATAAACAAATGTTATAAATAAATACCAACTAATAAGTATTATTCCAGGCTTGAAAACAGATTTTAGCTGATTTAGAGTATTTTTATTAAACTTCAAACCGATAAAAACTCCCATAATAATTGAGCAAATCATTATGAAATAGTTAGGTGCAACTATATCTAACCCTAAAATTTTTAGAAAAGCAATTGCTAAAATTGGTCCGATTAACCTACCAGCAGGAATTTTTAATTTTAAACTAATTTGAGAACTAACATACCCAACACTTAGCAGAATAGTAACACTAACCAGTTGTTCAACCACAAATAACCCCTTCTTTCTATACCTATTTAAAATCTTATAACTTTTAGTTTAAAATTGAAAGTTTTATTTTATTTTTTTAAATAAAAAATAGACAAAATTAAAGGAATAGTATATAATTTTAGATTGTTATTATTAAAATAGAAAGGAGCGGGCACAATGGCAGATTCGGCAAGAGAAGGAATTCTTCAGCGGGATAAAGAAACATATGCAATTGTTCCAAAAATTCCCATGGGAATGCTAACTCCCCAAATTCTTGAAAAAATTGCTTCTGTAGCAAAAAAATATAACATTCCTGCTCTCAAAATTACTTCTGCCCAAAGAATTGCATTAGTAGGTATTAAAAAGGAAGATGTGGAAAATGTTTGGGAAGATCTAGGAATGGAAGTTGGCTATCCTGTAGGAGCTTGTCTTCATTATGTCCAATCCTGTCCAGGTACTGAGGTATGTCGTCTTGGACAAAGGGATTCCTTACATATGGCCCAAAAATTAGATGAACTCTTATCCCAGATGAATATTCCGGCTAAAACAAAGGTAGGAGTATCTGGCTGTCCTCTTAACTGTGGGGAAGGATTTGTACGGGATATTGGCTTGTTTGGTAAAAAAGAAACGGGCTGGACGGTCATAATTGGTGGTAACTCCGGTAGAAACACCAGAATAGGTGATGTACTAGCAGAAGACCTTTCCGAAGAAGAAACTATTGATTTAATTAACAGATTTGCCCAATTCTATATTGCTAATGCCAAAGGTAGAGAAAGACTTTACCGCTTTGTACCCAGAATAGGTATTGAGGAAATCAAAAAAGAGCTGGGATTAGTTCATAGTTAATCGACTTTAATTCATAGAAAAAATTAAAAAGGGTTATTTAGTAAAATCACTAAATAACCCTTTTTCTTCGGCAAGTTTTCTATTGAATGGGGAGTTCTTGGGCCTTTAATGCTTCCTCAGGGATGGCAAACTCCTGAGCTTTATTTTGATTAACTATTTCATATTCCGTTGACATTTCCATACTGGAAAATACCTCAGCAGCTTCTTTAGGGAAATTACCATTTTTCACTAAGGCATCTCCTAAATTATGAATGTTTTCAGTCATATCCATAGATGTTTTAACTATATCAAGAGTTAGCTTATCTATCCAGATAATCCCCTTAATATCTCCAATTTGACTTAAAATACCAGGGGCTAAAGGCAATTGATTGGGCATCATGTTCCCGGAAGGTAAACTTTTCATAATTTCATCATACATTTTACTGGAAACAACCATTTCAATTTTGACAGTTTCCTTTTCCCCTATTTTCTCCTCATTTAATATTTCTGCCCTTTCCAGGTTTTCTAAATATACTGCTAAACTTTTGGTCGGGTCCATATTTATCATTTTCGCAAAAGCATCATCTTTAAATACCATTTTAAACCATTGATCATTCATCTTTTGATAGATATTCATACCCTCTTTTGTTTCTTCCAGGTACTGCTCCACTGTCAACATTTTATCACTTTGAGGGTCATTCATGGACAATACCATTTTCAAGCGCATCGGTTTTTGAAAAATAGTAGCAGTTCCCTTAATATTTATGTCAACAGGTTCCTGGCCGGGAGGTGTCATTTTCATTTTCATTTGAATATTCATATCAAAATTGTTGATATCAGCCATCTTTTGATATGATGCTTCCAAAATTTCTTTAGCTGTTTTTCCTTTTGTTAAATCTTTAGTACCACAGGCAGTTATAAATAACCCTATGACCAGGAGTAAAGTTATTAGATATAACCTTTTACCAAGCATCATAACACTTCCTTTTTTTAAATTGATATATGATTTAAATTACCTGATAATATTAGACGCCTAAGTTAAATAAAAAGTTTCATTTATAAATCCATTCTATTGAACTTTCTTATAGCTAGAGTAACAAAAGCTAAAATAAACACAATTGTATAGATAACCATCCAACCACTAGGGGGATGAATGCTGCCAAAAGGACCTGTTGAAATTAAAGAAAGGGGAGTATTTTCTACATCATACAAAACACTAAAAAATTTTCGATACATACTATCCACGGGGCTAATCAGACTGGCTAAAATCCCGATATCAACCAACTCTTGTTTTTGGATCAGTACTCCGATTTGCTCTAAAAATCCCCCGATGATACCCAGCATGAAAAGCATAATTACCACAATACCTGTAGCCAGTGATTTAAGTCTGGTACTAAAGAAAAAAACAATAGCCAGCAAGGTTAAGGGTATTAAAAAATAAATATTTACTGCTTTAATTATATTTATTATTTGGAAGTTATAAAAAACTTTTCCCGCCATTATTATATTGAGAATTAAAACAGAACTCAACATAAATACACTAAAAATTATTAGCATTAATGCTAAACCGGTAAACTTACCTAGCATGAACTTTGTCCTAGTAATAGGTTTGGTAAGAACCGTATACAATAAACCCGACTCCAACTCCAGAGAAATAGTACCAATTCCACCTAATACTGTTAAAAAAGCTATAATAAAAGTTGAAAAATAAAAACCGGCCCCTAATAGTTGGCTGGAAACAGTAGATCTGATAATTAAATCGGGAAAGTTACCTCCTTTATGATAAACCATATAAAGAGCTCCACCATACAGGCCTAGAAATATTAAAGCCAGTACAAGAGTAGCAACAAATATTTTTTTATTTAACATCTCTTTTAGGGAATATTTAATGATAGTTAACATCTTTCTTTTCCTTCCTTTTTGATCCAAAACATAAATAAATCTTCCAGTGATTGACGTTTTGTCTGAACTTTTGTAATTACTCCACTGTTTTCAATTATAATTTTTAATGCATCATTAACATCTTGTTCATTTTTAAGAGAAAGAAAAACATTATTATGTTTTTTCTCCAGTTTAATAGCCAGAAGCTTGAGCTTTTCCCCAATTTGCTGTGAATAGTTGTTAATTGATATTTCCATTTGCAATTCCCCAACCTGCAAATCCTGCCAGGAACCGCTTACTACTAAATTACCGTGATTTATGATAGCTATTTCATCACATACGGATTCTACCTCACTTAAAAGATGGCTATTTAAAAAAACAGTTTTGCCCTGTTTTTTTAGTTCAATAATAATATCCCTTACTTCTTTTCTGCCTATAGGGTCAAGGGCTGAGGTCGGTTCATCTAAAAATATAAGCAAAGGATCATTAATTAAGGCAACAGCTAAACCTATCCGCTGCTGCATACCTTTACTATAAGTTCCTACCTTCTGTTTTTCTTTACCCAAAAGTCCAACTATTTCTAAAACATTACTTATTTTTTTTACATATTCACCTTTAGACAAATGAAAAAGCTGAGCATGATATTTTAATAACTCTTCACCGGTCAGCCAATCATGGTAGCGAAATAATTCAGGTAAATAACCCACTTTACTTCTAACCTTAATATTTCCTATTGGTTGCCCCATAATCCGGGCTTGACCGCCCGTTGGTATTAAAAGCCCTAATAAAGTTTTTACAAAAGTACTTTTACCGGCACCATTAGGCCCTAAAAAACCAAAGATACGCCCCTCGGTCACCGAGAGGCTAATATCTTTACATCCACCAGAGCCATTAAATTGTTTAGTTAATCCATGGGTTTCAATTATCATTTAACATCCCTCAGATTATTAGCAATTTCAACTAAATCCATTTGACTTGCTCCAGCCAGATTATAAATAACACCATCTTTTTGCCAGATCAAATGACTGGAATGTTTGTTTTTCCGCAATATTCCCTGGGCACCATTTACAACAACTACTTCACTGTCCTCGTCAGTGGGAATGGGTAACGTATGCTGCCAATCATTTATAGCTTCTAACTTATTCTTTAGATCATAAGGCAAAATAGGTATTTCTAATAGGACCTGGCGTAATTCAAATACATCTACGCCTTCCGGTACAGTAATCTCCGGACTTGCCATTTGCAAAAAACTAAGCCAATTATTTTCTCCCAATCTATAGTGGAGATCTACTTGTCCTTGAGAATAAATTGAAAAAGTCTTTCCATTTAATTCAGGAGGTAATAATTTTTGTGATCCGAGTTGTTTTAAAACCTTATTTACCTGTTCTGTATTTAAAGTAAATTGCACTTCACTACTACCATTAACCTGAACCTCTTGTTCTAAGCTAAAACCGTTAGGGTATTTCAAAGGAAAAGGGACTTTTTCTTGAGCTTCCGCTAATGTCATTTTTGTAAATTTTGGCCGGCTGACAACATTGGCTTTACCAAGCTGCTTTAAATTAATTTCTCCAACTTTATTCATAAAATCATCACGCATTTTATTTAAATCTTCAATACTGATCTGGATACTTTCTATTTTTTGCACTCTAAAAATATGCAAAAAATTAGCAGCAGCCTCTCTAACGGGAGGTACAAAAACAGTAGTTGCAAATATTATGATAGCAGCCAAACCGGCTACAATTTTTTTAAAACTAGCCACGCTATTTATCATACCTTTCCATTTATTATTTTTCAATCTGGATTTAAAATTATCATAAGCTTTATTAGTATTTAATGGTAACTTTTGCATCTCATCCTCATAGCTTTTGAATGATACATAAAGAAATTCCTCCAATTCTCTAAGTTCCTTTAGCCTATTTTTGCAAATAGTACACTCATTTAAATGTTTTTCTATAATTTCTTTTTGAACTTTATTAACCTCACTATCCAGGTATGCCTGAAGAAGTCCTTCATTAATATGCATTATTTTCACTTCCTTTCAGACTTAAGAGGGTATCTTTAAATCTCTTTTTTGCCCTTGCTAGTAATGTACCAACAGAATTTCCCTCAATCTCTAATGTTTGGGCAATTTCACTATAAGTATAGCCAGTATATTTTAAAAGAATTAATAACCTATCCCTTTCAGAAAGCAAACCAATAGCTTCTCTAACCCGTTGTGCTTCTTGCCTTTCTATAACAATTTCCTCAACGGTATTATCATTTTCCTGTATAGTTGCTTCTTCTCTTTTCTTCCGACTTCTTTCTGAACGTATATAATTATAGCTGGTATTAATAGCAACTTTAGTAAGCCAGGCTCTAGGATTTTTTATATTTTTTTTATCAGAATAATAGTATTTAATAAGAGTTTCCTGAACTATGTCCTCAGCAATATTCCTATCCCCCATTAGAAATGTTACTTGCTTTATTAAAATGGGGTAATATACCTGAAACTCACCTGTAAAATCCAGTTTTTCCTTTTTAGTATCCATTGCAGTTACCACACTTTCTATTTTACCCACCCCCATCACTGGTCGACCAATTTTTGATTTCAATTATAAGACACAACAGGTTTTATTTTTGTGACAGGGAAAATGAAAAAAAAATTAAGTTCATAAGTCATAGTAATTATATAATAAATTAAAAAAGGGTTCTTTATCAAAAAAAAACCGGCCTTAGGCCGGATTTAATATATTTTTTTAATCAGTCGGGCAACATTGCTTGCAAAACGTGTTACAGTAGCTATACCTTCTTCATCTTTTAAAGCTTCCCCTTTAGTTTTACCACCAAAAACAATATTCCAATAGGTTGAACCAGGAACTATCATTTCATTTATAAAGAACATCATTAACATTTCTTGATAAGAATTAGTAACTCCACCTCTCCTAGCAATAGCTACAGGTCCACCAACTTTCCAGGATAAAAATTTATCCGAGCTTCTCGAGACCATACCTATTCTCTGAAGTGCATTCATAGCATCCCCTCTAGGTGTTCCAAAGTAAACGGGAGCCCCTATGATAAATCCCTGAGCATTTCTAATTTTATCAATAATTTCGTTCAAACCATCATTTAGGGAGCATTTACCTAATTCACCACATTTATAGCAGGCAATACATCCCTTTATCTCCTTTCCCACTAAAGATATTAATTCCGCTTCTAAACCCTCTTTTTCAATTTCCTTTTTACATACTTCCAGTACTTGATAAGTATTACCTTTTGCTCTGGGACTTCCAGATAATAAAATTACTTTACTCATTTCATCACTCTCCTATCCTCCAATTAATGCAGGCAATATTGATATAGTATCATCATCCTGTAGCACGTAGTCTTTGTACTCGATTTTGCCATTGACCGCCACCAAAAAGTTACTTTCATCTTCCATTTCTATACCGATATCGGATAGTATTTTTTCTATTGTACTACCCTCTTCATAAATTCTAGTTTCATTAATTTCAATATTTTTCCAGGGGATTTTTGCCTTTAATAATACTTTGATCATTTAAACCTATCTCCTTATAATTTATTTCATATCATCTTCATATATGTCAAAACTTTCCCTCCGCCGGAACACCACAACTACTTTCCTTATTTCCAAAGTTAAAGGACTGGGAATTTTTCAAGGATGTCTTCAACCTTTCTGGCATCACTCCCAAAATTTTTTTATATAAAAATTTCTACATAAATTATAATTACCCTTTAATTGCTTTGTAAAACAAAAAAAACTTGCTAGCTGGTGACACTAGCAAGTGAGTGAGGAGGTAGATTATCTATAATAAATAACCTACCTGGATAACTAAGTAAGTTTGTGAGTGAAAATCTCTCCTAATCCTTCAATATGCATTTGTACAGCTTTACAAGCAGCCTCTGGGTCTTTTTTAACAAAAGCATCCAAAATTCGCTCATGCTGAAGTACCAATTCACCAAGACTCATTGTTGATTTTGCAAAGGTCAAGAAGGGTAAATAAATCATATTTACTAAAGACCATACCCTAAAAAATAAATCACTCTCTGTTGATTTTATAATAAGCTCATGAAAAGCTACATCACTTTCTATAAATTCAAATCTTTCTTCCTCTTCTGCACATCTGTACATTTCTTCAACTAGTTTTTTAAACTTTTTTAACAAATCTTCATTAATATTCTCTGCAGTAATTCGTGCAGCATAACCTTCCAGTAAGCTTCGTAATTTATACGCTTCAGAAAATTCTTGTCCGCGAATTAATCTTACAAAAGAACCTTTATATGGTTGAGTTTCTACAAGCCCCATTTGTTCTAACTCTCTGATAGCCTCCCTTACTGGAGCCTGACTAACTTCTAATTCTCGGGCTATTTTGGTTTCAATTATCCTATCACCTGGCGCTAAATCCCCATTTACAATGGCATCAGCAATAATTTTTTTTATTTCATGCCTTAGAACTTTTCGTTCTAATGGTTTTTTTTTACTAGTTTTCAAAAAAGGCACCTCACAGTTTATCATTGTGAAAAATGTAATAATCGATTATATATTATTTATAATCAATATATAAATTTTCAAGGAATTTGTCAAGATAAAAAAATTTTTTGCATAAAAAAGAACCGGCTTTTGCCGGTGTATTTATACCATCCTGATAGCAAATTCAGGACAAACGGGATAACAATAACCACATAATAAGCAGATATCATGATTTACTTTTACTGATATTTCTCCTAATTCCATGGCCCCATTTGGACAGGCTTTAATACATTTGCCACATTTTTTGCAAAATCTCTCCAGAATAAAAAGTTTCTTAGTACTAATAACTTTAGGTAGCATATCCTCGGTAATAGACTCATTATTGAATATTTTTAAATTGAGCTCTAATTCCTCTTTTCTAATCATACCAATAGATATAGAATCCATACCTTTAATATTACGTCCAAACTTTATTGCCTCAAGTAATTCTCCAATCAGGTTTCCTCCTGCTAAAACCTTCATAGCATACAGACCTTTACCTGCTATATCACATTTTTCGATAGCAGCCAACATATCTTCTACTGTACCTTCTAAAATACCCCTACCTGTTTTATTAATAATGGGATAAACAATATCTATTTCCTGTATTTCTGCTGCCTTTTCAACAACTTTTATATTGTGGGTAGAGATTCCTATAGCTCTTATATATCCCTTGTCTTTATAATCCAAAAGACATTTTAAAGCACCTTCCCTTTCTTTAAAAACATTAGGAGTTACCCGTGCAGCATGTAAATGAAAAATATCAATAACGTCCCTATTTAAAACCTTTAGTGCTTCTTGAACAGCATTTTCCATTCCTTGATAATCGTGAGCAGCAGACTTGGTAGCCACAACTACATCTCCACTAAATCCCTTTAAACCATGGGCAATATGATTATAAGTCTGGTACATTTGAGCAGTATCAATAAAATTTATCCCTGATTCTAATGCTTCCCGAATTAATTTTCCACCTTCTTCCACCGTTAAGTTAGCCTGAAGGGGACCCATAGGTAATGCACCAAAACAGAGTTCAGAAACAGTAATTTCCGTACAACCTAAGTTTCTTAATTCCATTTTTTACCTCCTAATTAAAATATTTGTTAATATCATTCTAACATTTTTATAAATTATAGTAATTATATATTTTATTAACTAAATAATCATCATTTTTTATGAATAATTACTTACAAAAGGTAAATTATGTTAAAATATTAATAAATAAACCTTTTAAAAACTAAGAGGTACTTATACGGAGGGATTGTTATGATTAACCTAACAATACCTACCAGAATTAAAAATCTTTATTTTAATATTTTCAGACCTATATTACCTCGGGAAACAGTAAATGAAAAAGTTGCAAAGCTAAAAGTTAACCTAGAAAATATATTATTTTTATCATTAGAAAGTAATATTTCATTTAATAATGGTATTTACCTTGTAGATATCAGCCAAATTACACTCCAAGGGGCTGAACCTCGTTATGGAGAAATTTTTAATCTGCGCTTTTATATTTATAGAGACTACTTAAGAATTCACCTTTTAATTATACCCTATTACCTACGGCATAAAGGTTTTGGTCGATATGTTTGGCAAATCTTCATTAATAATTGGAAAGAACAATACAAATATTATGAAGCAGAATATAAAACAAAAGAAGCATACTTATTTTGGAAAAAAATGGGGTTTGCTGTGGATTATAGCTTAAATATTAATCTAGACCCTTCAGGAAAGTATTCAGGTAGAAAAATGTATTATCAAATAAGCAACAAAAATATCCTCCATTAATTTTTTATTCGTCTCGAAAGTAAATAAACCATATTTAGCAGGTATAGTCTAAAAATAAAAAACCTGAGACCTCCGCGTATATGTTAATACGTTATGGGTCTCAGGCTTAATGGGAAAGATACTTTATTTAATTGTAAAGCTTTTCGGTCCTATAACTTTTGCTGCATAACCTTTAAAGAAACCATAAACCTGAAATTCACCTTTGATAGATGTATTTTACTAACAAGGGGTTAATTACTCACTTTTTATATGGAAAACCTAGTAGTTTATCAATAGTTACAAATTGGTAGCCGTCTTTTTTCAAAACACGTATTATGTCATCCAGAGCCTTTACAGTTCCTGATAAATCTTCACCAATACCACCTGCAGAATGTTGTAGAATAATGGAACCTTCTCGGACATTTTCCAGTATGTTTGCTTTAACTTCTGCTGGCGATAACCCCTTCCAATCTAAGGAATCCACATTCCAGGCAATAATTTTATAACCTCTATTACTTATTAATTCGACTTTCTTCCTATCCAATGAACCATAGGGTGATCTGAATAGTACTGGAACGTAACCTGCCTGCCTTTTAATAATCCTTTCCGCTGCATTTAGCTCTTCAATTACCTTTCTGTCAGACAATTTAATTATATTAGGATGACTCCAAGTATGGCTACCTAAAATATGTCCTTCTTTAACCATTCGCTGGACAACACTTGGATAAAGCTCACATCTTTTACCGATGACAAAAAAAGTTGCTGGAACCTTATGCTTTTTTAACACATCTAAAATTTTAACTGTGTAATTATTATCCGGCCCATCATCAAATGTTAACGCTACTTTTTTTACCTTGGGAGGTCCTTGTCTAAAAAACACTTTGGGGTATTCCGAAGCTAGGTCAATTATTTCCCTTTGAGGAAATCCCCTTTCTTTTTTTTCTGGTCCTCCTGCTAAGTCAAACCTGTCCGGAGCAAGGGGTTTCTTAGCAATATCACTGGATGGAAAAAGATAGCTCCAGGCAAAAAAAACTCCGACTAAAAATAAAGCTATTAGCCCTAGTAAATAACTTCTTCTCATTCATCTCACCTCATGAATATTTTGTCCAAATTATAATAATTCATGTAAAGGAATAAGGTGAAATAATTTGTAAAATCTAAAAATATCATTAATGAAATTGAGAATAAAATCGCCTAAGGGCGATTTATTTATTTTCTCTTGCTTAATTAAATGATTATTGTTATTTTATACAATATAAAGGAGGGGTTAGCTTTTGAAAAAGATTATCCTCATTACAATAATATTTCTATTTGTTTTAATAAATACAACAGTCTGGGCTGATGATACTGAATTATCGGTAGATGACCCAATACCTACCGAATATGCTAAAGGTGAAGTAATTGAAATAATAGAAAAGGAATTAGGCAAGGATTATGGCGCGGGAATGGAGGTAGATTACCAAAAGGTCAAGGTAAAAATACTTTCAGGACGCTTTAAGGATAAAATTATTACAATTGAAAATTCTACTACCGGAAATCCGGCCTATGATATCTGGGTCTCCCAAGGAGACAGGGTACTATTAGTCCTGGAAATCTTAGCTGATGATATTTTTAATGGTTATATTGTAGACTTTCAAAGGGATACCTATCTTTTTCTCCTTATTGCTATTTTCTTTTTGTTATTAATTATTATTGGTCAAAAACAAGGACTTAAAGCTGTGATTACGCTAGGGCTTACCATTCTTATTATCGGTAAGTTTATGCTTCCACTACTTTTCAAAGGTCATAACCCCGTTTGGCTGGCTTTGATTACGGCTATAATTGTTACCACCATTACTCTATTAATTATCGGAGGTTTAACTAAAAAAACCGTTTCAGCTATCCTGGGTACATCTGGTGGGTTAATCACAGCAGCACTTGTTGCAATTATTGTCGGTAAACTCACCAATTTACGAGGATTAAGTGGTGAAGAAGCTCAAATGCTTTTATATATTCCCCAGGGTATTCAATTTGATTTTCGTGGTTTATTATTTGCAGGAATTATTATTGGAGCCCTGGGAGCTGTTATGGATGTAAGTATGTCTATTGCTTCATCTATGGAGGAAATTCATAGGGTAGGAACGAACTTAGAATTAAAAAGTTTGATTAAATCAGGTATGAATGTTGGTAAAGATATTATGGGTACTATGTCCAATACTCTAATTTTAGCTTATACAGGAACTTCTATACCTTTACTTTTACTTTTTATGGCTTATGACCAACCTTTTATAAAATTGATTAACATGGATTTTTTGGCAACTGAGTTCGTTAGGGCCTTATCTGGAAGTATAGGCCTCATTCTGGCTATACCCATTACAGCAGTAATATCAGGTTTGTTATTTGCTAAAAAGTAACACATTTTTCTATAATGCTATATAATAGAACAAAATCATCTTTGATGCACTTAATGATTCGGAGGATATTATGAAATTTTTAGTAATTTTTATTTTACTTTTAATTGTCGGTTATTATTTTTGGTCCTTTTCCAAAAATAGGTGGGAAGAAGTATTAACTACCCAGGATGTTGAAAAATATATGGCCATTGTCGGTAAATTACAAGCAGCAAGAATTAAATATAAAACTACTACAGGTGGTGAAGAATTTAATTTCCGTAATAGTACTCTCCTTTCTAGGACTCCACCTATTTCCTATACCATCTGGATTCCTAAAGATCAGATTTATAAAGCATATAAGATAATAAATAATAACTAGATTAGTCTAGTTAATTGACGAGTATAATAAAAAGAAACAAGGTGGCTACAGATAAGAATTTTCAACTTTGAGCTAGAGATGAGTTTGAAAATTCCTCACGCCACCTACATTTATTTCCATTGGTTAATTTGCACTGGATGTTTGACCTTTCTTAGGCCTAATTTCAAGGTCTGATTTATAACCCATGTAACCACCACTAATATTATAAACTTCCTTGAAGCCTAATTCTTTTAAGATTTTTGTACCTAAATATGAGCGATAACCTACTTTACAATAAAGTGCAGTCTTTTTATTCGGATCTAATTCTTTATACCGCATCCTCAATTCATCAATGGGAATCAGAATAGCTCCGGGAATAAAACCCTCTTCATTGTATTCTTTTGGTGTTCTAACATCTACAACCTGCCAGTCATCCTCAATCACCTTATTTATAGCCTTCTTAATAGTTTCCGGTGTAACTAGGTTAATTTCACCCCGTAAAATATTGGCCGCAACAAACCCAGCAATAATAACGGGATCTTTGGCCGAAGAATATGGTGGAGCATAGGCCAGATCAAGATTTTCTAAATCCTCCACTGTCATTTTAGCATAAATAGCTGTAGCTAAAACATCTATTCTTTTATCTACACCCTGCCAGCCGACAATTTGTGCTCCTAAAATACGTCCCGAATGTTCTTCCACAACCAGTTTTGTTAATAAATGTCTGGCTCCGGGGTAATAACCGGCATGGTCTAAAGATGGTGTATATGAAACAAAATAGGCAAACCCTTGTTCTTTTGCTTCCCTTTCACCAATTCCTGTTTTAGCTGCTGTCAGTTCACCTACTTTAACTATCGATGTCCCTAAAACACCTTTAAAATATTTATGCCCCCCCACTACATTGGCACCAATTATTCTACCTTGTTTATTAGCAGGACCTGCCAGGGGAATTCTAACCTTTTTCCCCGTTACCAGATGAACGGTTTCGATAATATCTCCACCTACATAAATATCAGGGTCGCTACTCTTAAGAGTTGCATCAACTACTACTCCTCCTGCCTGTCCAACTTTTAATCCTGCATTTTTGACTAATTCCAATTGCGGTCTTGCTCCTATGGCCATAATTACTAAATCTGTATTTACTATTTCTCCACTTTCTAAAACAACTCCAATTACCTTTGTGTTTCCGCTAAATTCTTTTACTCCATTACCTAAAATTACCGTCGCTCCTAAATTTTCTAAATGCAGTGCCAACGGAATAGCCATCTCTTCATCCAAATAGGGTAATAACTGGTTAGTTTTTTCTATTATTGTTACCTGCTTACCCCGTTTTAAAAATGCCTCAGCAGCCTCCAAACCTATATATCCCCCACCAACTATTACAACTTTTTCAACATCATTTTGAGTCAGTGCTTTTTCAATTGCATCAACATCAGAAACTGTAAATAAAGTGAATATGTTCTCCAGGGTTATGCCGGGAATTGCGGGTTTTATAGGGGTACCTCCTGTAGCTACCACCAATTTGTCATAACTATCTTGAAAAGTATCACCGGTAGCTAGATTTTTTATTTCCACAGTTTTTTCTTTTCTATTTATTTTTATTACTTCATGTTTTACTTTAACTAAAACTTTATATCTTTCATAAAAGAATTCCGGTGTCATTAAAAATAATTGGTCTCTTTCTTTAATATCCCGGCCTATGTAGTATGGAAGTCCACAATTAGCAAAAGAAACATAGGGCCCCTTCTCATAAATTACAATCTCAGCCTGCTCATCGTCCCGTCGGGCTTTAGCCGCTGCCGAGGCACCAGCAGCAACCCCACCAATAATTATTATTTTTTTACCCATGTTTTTAACCTCCTTTGATCTAATTATAGTATTTCTTAAATATTAAATTTTTTTCCTCCCTAAAACATAATAAATATGGTCTGTGAATATATTAAACTCTAAAAGGGGGTAAATAAAATGGAAAAAAAATTAGAAAATATTTATAAAGAGGAGTATGTAAGAACCAAAGCTAGGTATGACTTCGAAAAAAATCTCGCTATCCAACAAAATTCAAAGAAAAATTCTCGAAAACAATATTATCAAGCCCTATTTTATATTCTCCTTGGTAGTGCGGGTATTTATATCCTTTATGCAATTTATCAAGACTTTGTTTAATCAGGGATTAAATCCAAAATTCGTCATAATATGCTATAATTTACTTAACATTAACATTATGGAGGTAAATTATGACTTTTCGGGGGAATATTTTTATTTTGCTATTTTTAATTTCTTATTTGACTTTATTTGCCAATATTGGACAAGCCGAACCTCATTTGGTAAATGTTTACATAAACCAAACCTTAGAATACAGCCCTAACCCGGTCTATTTAACAGCAACAGCACTTTACAGTGATGGTTCTGTTAAAGATGTTACCAACTCCGGAACCTGGAAAACTTCAAACCCTTCCATAGCTTCTGTTTATAGAGGTAAAATAGAATTTGGCAGTAATACAGGAAATGTTACCATAACTTTTACATATGGTGGTTATGAAGCTTCCATAGGAACTGAAGTTGTGGACATCACTGATCTTGAGATTACTACCAAAAACATTAAATACAGTACCCAGCCAGTACAACTAAAGGCTCAAGGCAGGTATAACAATGGAGAACTAGAGGAAATAAAGGACCATATTACCTGGTATTCAACCAATACAGATGTGGCAACAGTTGATAACAATGGCCTGGTAACTTTTAGAGGAAATAGTGGTGTGGTAAGAATCGGGGTTATCTTTACCAGTCCTCTTACCCAGCAGACTATTAATGATGAAATTACCGTTACAGTTACTGAAGAAGATGTAAAGAAAGATGAGGAACCAGAGGAAACCAAAGCCTTTACTGTTAAAATCGAAGGTGAACTTGACCCTACCAAAAATACCAATTCCTTAAAAGCTTATAAATTATACATTGATGACACTAAAAAAACGTTAAGTAACAATCTTGTTGAATGGTCCAGCTCTAATCCCGGGGTAGCCGAGGTAGATGCTCAAGGTAAGGTTACGTTTACCGGTAAACCGGGTAATGTAACCATAACTGTAAAATATGGAAGCTACACTGATTCTAAATCTGCATTTGTACCTTATAAAACAGAAGAATTAATAATAAATGAAAGCTTGAATTTTACACCTTATTTTTTAAATAATCCACCTAGACTTACAGTTACCGGTAAAGATAACAGCGGTCAAAGTCAATTGGTTTATGGTGTAGCATGGTCATCTAGTAATGAAGATATCGCAACTATAGATAATAGGGGTCAAATCACCTTTACAGGTAAACCAGGTTCCGTTACCTTTACAGCCACTAAAGATGGTAAAAATGCCAGCATTACAACTACTGTGCCCAAAACAGATGCCAAAACTTTAAAAAATGTCTATCTGGCTAAAAGCCTTTTTTACAGTACCCAACCCTGGGAATTAAAAGCTTTTGCCCTTTATAGTGATGGTTCTCTCCAAGAAGTAACTAAGGATTGCCAGTGGACTTCAAGTAATGAAAAAGCTGCAACTGTACATAATGGTATAGTATATTTTTCCGGTTTCCCCGGAACTGTGGAAATAGTTACTAGTTATCAGGGTTTTTCCGATAGGGATAAAATTTTAATAAATGTCCCGGGAAAACAAAAAAAATTAGCAGCTATAAAATTTGCAGATCATCATCTTACCTATCTGGATAACGGCAAAGTTTTAAAAGTCTATGGTATATATTCAGATAACTCTCTTAAAGAGCTAAAAAATGTGAAATTCTATAGTTTTCATCCTAATATAGTCAAAGTAAAGGGTAATAAGCTACAATTTTCAGGTCTTCCGGGAAAAGCAACCATTGAAGCTGTAGCAGGAAATTTTCGGGATACTCTGGAGGTCGAAGTAATTAAACCCGCCGGTGAAAATTTACCATTATACCTTAGGTTAATTGGTAATTTGGACAGTTTCCAAAAAACCAAAGAAATAAAAGCAATGGCTGTCTATCCTGACGGTAAGCAGGTGGATGTTACACAAGAAGCGGTATGGAATACAACAAACACTACTATTGCTAAAATCCTGGAAAAAGGTAAGATTGAGTTAGTGGGAAATGGACCGGTTCGGATTAGTGCCTCATTTCAAAATTTAAATACCTTTTTATCAAACAAAGCTTACTATCAATTTGGTAAAATTAATCCAATAAAATCTGATATTATTCCCTTAACGGAAATAAAGAACAAAATCCAAGAAAAATTAGCCCGCAATATAAACTTACCTTTACCACAAGATATTTACGGACATTGGGCCCAAAAGGACCTGGAAATGGCCCGCAAGCTAGGCTGGTTAGGTGGATATCCCGATGGGACTATGCGGCCGGATAATCCTATAGGCAGGGGAGAATTTGCTTCACTTCTGGAAAGGGCACTATATTTAAAAACATCTAGTCGTTATGTAAAATACACCGATACCGAAAACCATTGGGCCCGTGAAAGTATTGAAATAATAGCTAATTTGGGGATAGTTCCCATTGACCCCAATAGAAAATTCAGACCAAATGACCCTATAACAAGAGAAGAAATCGCTCAAATAATAGCTAATCTGATCCAAGTTAGAGCAGATACCTATTATACATTTATTGATGTACCACCTCAATATAATGTAGCTACTGCTATTGCTAATGTTACTCAGGCCGGTTTAATCTCAGGTATGGATAGTTTACATTTTAATCCTAAGGACAGGGCAACTCGGGCCCAGGCACTGGCAATTTTACTTCGCTTATTAAAAACCGATCCAGAGTTGGAAGGAATATTAAATAGAGCAAGTAGTACTTATTAGTACTACTTGCTCTATTTGTGAGAAAACTTATCCATAATTCTATTCCGTCCGTTAAACACTAAACACTGGATTCGTATCCTTTCTTTCTCTTATTAAAGTAATCCCTAACTTCCTGAACCGTCATTGTATTGAATACATCATCTTTTGCCAGCCAACCCTTCCGGGCCATTTTGATTCCAAATATAGTATCATAAAGCTCTTCTTTACGATGGGCATCTGGATTTATACTGATCTTTACCCCCATCTCCTTGGCATATTTTAAGTAGCGCCAATCTATATCTAATCGGTAAGGACTGGCATTTAATTCAATGATAATATTATTTTCTTTAGCAGCCTTGATCACCTTTTCCATATCTGGCTCATAACCCTTACGCCCTAAAAGAATACGGCCGGTAGGGTGACCTAACATTGTAACATACGGGTTTTCCATAGCCGTTATCAACCTCTGGGTCGCTCGTTCTCCACTTATATTAAATCCGGAATGAACTGATGCTATCACAAAGTCAAACAGAGCCAATATTTCATCACGATAATCTAAACTGCCATCAGCATGAATATCAGCTTCAATACCATGAAAAACATAGAAATCCTGATGCTGTGAATTAATATTTTGTATTTCTTCCCTCTGCCTTTTTATAGCCTCAATCTTCAAACCACCAGCATAAACAGCCGTCTGGCTGTGGTCGGAAATGCCCAGGTATTTAAATCCCGCTTGTTTAGCTTCCAGCACTAATTCTTCTAAATTATTAATGCCGTCACTGAAATTGGTATGAATATGAAAAATACCCTGGATGTCTTCGAGATTGACAAGATTAGGAAGCTGACCTTTTTCAGCAATCTCTATCTCCCCCATATTTTCTCGTAGTTCAGGAGGAATATATTGCAATCCTAAAACCTGAAAAAATTCTTCTTCACTATTCACAATGATTCTTTTCTCACCTTTAAATAAACCGTACTCATTTATTTTTATGCCTAGATTTTTAGCCTGGTATCGCATGGTAGTATTATGTTCTTTACTACCTGTAAAGTGATGGAGAGCAGAATAAAACTCATCAGGTGCCACTACCCGTAAATCTACATTTATCCCAGTATCTAAAATCACCGAAGTTTTTGTTTCCCCTTTAGAAATAACTTCAGCTACTTGAGGTAGGTGAATAAAATATTCCATTACCTGACCTGGTTTTTCTGAAGAAGCGAGTAAATCTATATCTTTAATAACCTCTTTAAAACGTCTTAAGCTTCCAGCTATACTGGCCTCATTTATTTCCTGACATTCCTTAAGCTTTGCCAATATTTTTTCTGCCTGGGAATATACATCCCGGTAAATAAACTGACCTTGAAATTTCTTAATATGCTCAATACCTTTTAAGATGTTTTCCTGGGATTTAGGACCAAAACCCTTTAAATCTAATAATCTATTTTCATGACATGCATATTCAAGTTCAGCTATAGTGGAAATACTTAGTGTTTCATACAGTTTAAACACTTTTTTTGGACCTAGTCCCGGGATTTTAAGCATTTCCAATAATCCTTCAGGTACACTACTTTTTAATTCATGATAATATTTTAAATCTCCGGTAGTAACCAATTCAGTAATGTTTTCGACCAGGGTTTTGCCAATACCCTTTACTTCTTCAATTTTACCTGTCTTAACCAATTGCTTAATATCTTCATTCAACATTTCAATAGCACGGGCTCCATTCTGGTAAGCCCTAACCTTAAATTGATTTTCCCCTTTTAATTCTAATAGAACTCCTATTTCATGTAAAATCTGGGCGATTATTTTTTTATCCACTCTTACACTCCCTCAAAAAAACATTTTATAATTAGAATTTATATAACCGAATATAAAGTATATTAAACATAATCGACAATTAACATTTTTTTATCTAATCATTATTAATATCTTTTCGTCAAAGTTAACAGGAATAAAATTAAAAATAGCGAAATATCTAATTAAATCGGATAAAGAGGAGTGGTTAAGTGTTTAGAAAAATTCTTTTCCCTACCAGTGGTTCTCCCATTTCAGAAAAAATAGCTAAAACCATTGTTAATCTGTTAAGTGATACCAATGGTGCTGAAATTACAATTTTATATGTTTTGGAAGTTACACCTTTTCATAGGAGTGTTTCTTATCAATTAGAAGATAAAGGTATTGACCCTTCCAAAATAGCTTTAGAGGATGTAAAAGAAATTTTAGAAAAAGCTACTAAAGTATTTAATGAGTATAATATACCATACAACATCAGGGTTGAATTTGGTGAGCCCGTAGAAATGATTTTAAAAATTGCCAAGGAGACTAATAGTGATTTAATGGTTGTCGGTTTCCATGGGCAAAGCTCATTAAGTGACTATTTATTTAAAGGTAATATAACTACTGAATTAATAAATAAGACCACCTGTCCCATAATGGTCGTGAAATAAGAAAAACCGAGCACAAGCTCGGTAAGACTATTAACAAAATATTAATACAAAAACAAAACATTGGCGAGTTAAAATAAAAAGAACGCAAGAGGCTCTAAGACTAGAATTTGGGGAGTTTTGATAATTCCTTAGAGCCTTGAGTTCATTCTAAATTTGTTTGAGTCTGTGTAGTTTTGATAAAGATATGGGATTTTTCTAATCTTTAATCTTTTCGAGGATGATTTTGTTCTTTTGTAATAAATCCATATAATTCAGGTCGCCTATATTCTAAATAAAAACTACTACGCATTGATTTTCTTTTTTCATAACGAATTTTATTAATTTGGTCTTTTGGTAAATCCACTACAAGTAAACTTTCTTTATTTGAAAAATCTTCACCAATTACCTGCCCCTTGGGGTCAATGACCAAACATCCTCCACAAAAATTTGAACCTATTCCATTCTCCCCAATTAAATTACAACTGGCAATAAAGATAGAGTTATCATAGGCCCGTGCCGTCAAGTACCTTAACCATATTTCTTTACGGTCACCTACTATAGTTGGTGAAGCATGGGGAGCAAAAATTACCTCGGCACCTTTTAAGGAATAAATTGTAGATACTTCAGGAAAATGCAAATCCCAGCAAATTTGGATGGCAAAATTTGCTTTGGGTGATTTAAAGACAGGTAAATCATTACCTGCTGAAAAATACGGTGCTTCACTTTCCCCTAAATGACTTTTTCTATATTTATAGAAACTGCCGTCTGGTAAACATATTAATTGGGATATATAAGGTTTATTAGATAGTGATTTTTCTATTATCCCGGCAAGTATAGTTATTCTTTTTTCTCTGGCCAGGTTAACTAAATAATTAGAACTTGGTCCCGGGATATCTTCCGCAAGCTCATTGGCCCGTTCCCTAGTATACCCTTGAACAGCCAGTTCAGGAAAACAGATTATATCCACATTCTTCCCATTAGCATCCATCACCAGCTCTTTAATTTTAGTAATGTTTTTTTCAGTTTCACCCACAACAGATTGCATTTGTACCAAAGCAACCCGAAGATTTTCCATTTAGTCTCACCTCAATAAACTTGAGAAGAAAAACCTGCATCGCAGGTTTTGTTAGTACGATTCTTTAAAATTAACATTCTTTCACTCTTTCACTTACCCACTATGTTATCCAATTATTAAATCTTTAAGTGCTCTTTTAGGTACATGATGTACCTGATTTTCGTCTCTCCAGTATTTTATGTCACCATCTGGACCAACTTCATCTATAACTACCTCTTCTTTTGGTTTACCAATGGCCACAATTAAAAGAATATCATATTTCTCTTCTGATATATTTAGTAATTCCATTAATTCTTTTTTCTTAAAAATACCAATCATACAGCCACCTAACCCCTGTTCAGTGGCTCCCAACAAAATTGTTTGGGCAGCAATACCGAAATCAACCCTAGGATTCATCATTCCTATTTCTTTATCTTCCAGGATAATAATATATCCAGAAGGTCGTTCTCCTTCCTCAGGCCCTGGCCAATCTTTTAAATAACCTGCCCAAAAAGTATTGGGAAAAATTTTTGCATTCATTTCCGGTTCACAGGATATAAAAAATTTTAAAGCTTGCTTGTTTCCGCCACTGGGAGAAAGCCTGGCCAGATCAACTAGTTCTTCTAATGTCTCCCTTTCAATTACTACATTCTCATAAAACCTGCGGTAACTTCTATTCTTCTTAACAATTTCTTTTAACAAGTAGATAACCTCCTTAAAATATATGAATACTTAGATTTTCTTCATCTTACAAATAATTTCCTTCTTTATTATTACCAAATTATATTTCAAAAAAATGCCTATGCCGACCTTTCATCAATTATTGGCCAGTGGCTAGTTGTTAACAAGTATCTTATATTTTGCTTTTAAATAGGATAACTAGTATTATATAATTAAACAGTTTATGGAGGTGTATTATGGAAGGTCAAAAAAAGAAATACACTTGGGATCTCTCCCATATGTATAAAGATATTAAGGACTGGTACATGGATGTAGAAGAAGCTAAAAAACTCTCACAAAAAATCATTTCGCAAAAAGGTATTGTAACTAATTCTGCTAAAAATTTATTAACCACGTTAACCCTTAATGATGAGTTATCCATTAAACTAACAAGCCTTTATGTTTATGCTAAAATGTATTTTGATCAGGATATGAGTAATGCCCAAGCCAAAGAACTATTTGAAATTATCGATGCCTTACACACAAAAATTCAGGACCAACTTGCTTTTTTAGAACCTGAACTTTTGCAAATAGATGTTAAAACATTGGAAAAATATGTGAAAATACAACCTGAATTATCTACATATAATCATATGTTTGAAAAGTTATTTCAAAGGAAAGAACATATTTTTACAGCAGAAATAGAAGAAATCCTTACTAAAATGAATTCTTTAGGGGGTTCATTTGAAAAAGTTTATGATGATATGACTGTTAATGATATAGAATATCCTGAAGTTATAGGTTCCAATGAAAATGATATCATCATTGCCAATAATTCTAACTACTACAAGGCTCTCAACAACCAGGATAGAACCTTGCGAAAAAACTATTTCCAAGGTTTACTTGGTACATATGGAAAATATATTAATACTATTACCTCATCTTATTACGGTTCGGTAAAACATGACGTTTTCTTAGCAAAAACCCGTAAATATAAATCATCCCGCCAGATGGCTTTACAGGAAAACTTTATTCCGGAAGAAGTATATGATAACCTAATAACTACTGTTAGGGAGAACGTTAAAACTTTACACGAATATCTAGACTTTAGGAAAAAGGTATTAAACTTAGACGAAATACATTTTTATGATTTGTTTGTACCTATTGTTAAAGATATCGATAAAACATATACCTATGAAGAAGCACAACAATTGGTTTTAGAAGCTACCTCTGTTTTAGGAAGTGATTATACAGATATCTTAAAGGAAGCTTTTAACCATAACTGGATAGATGTTTATCCAGCTAAAAACAAAGTTTCCGGAGCTTATGCTATCCAGGCTTATGGTTATCATCCCTACTCTCTTTTAAACTTTACGGGAACATTGGGAGATGTATTTACCATTGCCCATGAATTAGGTCATGTCATGCATAGTTATTATAGTTCCAAAACCCAACCTTACATCAACTCTGATTACACAATATTTACTGCTGAAGTAGCTTCGACAGTTAATGAACAGCTACTATATAACTATTTATTAAACAAGTCGTCTTCCCCAGAACAAAAAGCACTATTACTTAGCAATCATTTGGACAATATTCGTTCAACTCTTTACAGACAAACTTTGTTTGCCGATTTTGAAAGTCAAGCTCACCAGATGGTTGAAGAGGAAAAACCTTTATTACCGGAAGTTTTATGTAATCTTCATCAAGAATTATATGAAATATATCATGGCCCAGAATTTGTAATTGATCCTGAATTAAAATATGAGTGGGCACGTATCCCCCATTTTTATAGATCATTTTATGTTTACCAGTATGCTACAGGAGTTTCGGCAGCCATTAGTATTACCTCTAAGATTTTCAATGAAGGTAATGCTGCTGTTAAAAAATACCGTGAGTTTTTAACTAAAGGTGGTTCGGATTATTCAATAAACCTGTTAAAAATTGCCGGTGTAGATATGAGGTCCCCTGCTCCTATCCTGGATGCCATCAATAATTTCAAAATTACTCTGGAAGAGTTAAAAAATATTATAAGACCGGCTTAATAAGCCGGTCTTTTACTGTTCTGGGGAATGATGATAAGTAGAGTGTTGTGAATTGTATTGATTAACCTGCTCATACTTATTTAACAACTCCATCTCGCCCAAATTTTTAGCAACCTGATCTCTAATCACTGCAATGTGTTTTTCCTCCGCTTTGGCCAGATCAGCAAAAAGAGCCGCCATCTCCTGGTTACCACTATCCTGAGCCTCTCGCATGTATCTTATATATTGAATTAAGGCCTGCTCCTTTTGATGTAGTGCTTCTTGTAAATGACTAACAGTATGCATAAAAACCCCCTTTTTTTAATTTTAGTATTCCATTTTGCCGAAAAAATATGAGAAAATAATTATTTAGCAGTATTGAAAGCCCAGGTTGCCAGCAGGATAAAGATAAAACCCATTATACCAATTACTGTAATATCATGGATAAAGGAAAATTGAATCATAAAATCCCTGGCCGGAGAACCAGCAAAAAATATGTTACGTATAGCATCTACACCATAGGTCAGAGGATCCATCCTCATTAACGCTTCCATCCAGGCAGGTACTCCTTTTAAAGGAAACAGAGCACCACTTAAAAAAAACATTGGCATTATTAAAAAATTCATTATCATCTGGAACCCCTGCATTGTTTCCATTCGTGAAGCGATTATAATACCAAAAGATGTTAAGGCAAAGGAAATAAAAATAAAACAAACCAGAGCTTTATTAATGTTAGAATAGACAATCTTAAACCTATAAAAGGTGCAATAAATAATAAAATGCTGGCCTGGATCATAGAAATAGTACTACCTCCTAAAGCCTTACCCAAGGCAACAGCCCATCTGGGTACAGGAGCCACCAGGACTTCTTTTAAAAAACCAAATTCCCGGTCCCAAACAATAGAAATAGCTGAAAAAACAGAAGTAAATAATACTGACATACAAATAATACCAGGATACATAAAGTCTATATAATCAAAACCCTCTGGTAGTTGAACAGGTCTTATAGTAGATGCTAAACCCGTACCCATTATTAGCAGATATAATAAGGGCTGACCGATCATACCAATAATTCTTGGTTTTTCTCTAAAAAACCTAATAATATCTCTGAACCAAATAACATAAATTCCTTTAATGGCTTTCATCTAAACCTACTCCTTCTACTCATCCGGGATTTCATTATCTCTTTATTATCTAAAACTTCTTCTCTAATCTCCCTGCCCGTTAATTTCAGGAAAACATCGTTTAAGGTAGGCTTCCTAAGACTTATTGAGGTAATTTCATTAGGTAGTCTAGCAATTAGCCCGGGAATAAAGGTTTCACCTTTAGGAATTCTTAAACATATTCCATTTTCATTTATTTCAGCTTCTAAGTTTAACTGTTGGGTAATTTTCTGGAAAAGCTTTTCATTATCTAATGAAGTAAGGGTAATAATGTCACTAGAAACCAGTTCTTTCAGTTTTTCCGGTGTATCAAGAACAACAATCTGTCCATAATCAATAATTGCAATCCGGTCACAGTTTTCGGCCTCATCCATATAATGTGTGGTTAAAAAAATGGTCACCCCCTCACTTTTTCTTAGCTGATGAATATACTCCCAGATACGGTTACGGGTTTGCGGATCAAGACCGACGGTAGGCTCATCTAAAAATAAAACCTTGGGATAATGTAATAAACCTCTGGCTATTTCTAAACGCCGCTTCATCCCTCCAGAAAAAGTTTTAACTAACGAATTCATTCTTCCTGTCATTTCCACCATTTCCAAGACCTGCTTCATTCGTTTTTTATATACAACTTTGGGAATACCGTATAACATGGCATGAAACAAAAGGTTTTCCTTGGCTGTTAAGCGCTCATCCAATGTCGTTTCTTGAAAAACCAAACCTATAGAACTTCTGACCTTGTTAGGTTCACGTTTAACATCATATCCATTTAGAAAAGCTTGTCCTGAAGTCAAATCCAATAAAGTAGCTAAAATTTTTATTGTAGTTGATTTACCTGCACCATTAGGTCCTAAAAAACCAAAAACCTCCCCTTCATTTACTGTAAAAGTGATATTATTAACCGCTGTAAAGTCATTATACTTTTTTACCAAATTGTTAACTTCAATAACTTTCAAGTTTGTCCCACCTTATTTAATAAAAATATATTTAATTAAAATAATTATATATTAACATTTACTAAAATTACCAGTTACGTTCAGAAAATAAAAATAATAAGTAAGACCTTAAGGTTATACCCTAAGGTCTATAATCTTAAACTAAATTAGAAAGAACAGTAACCCTTAAGATAATTCCTAAGAGCTTATTTTTATCATCCACAACGGCTATAGGATACTTGCTTTCAGTAGCATAAGGAATTAATTCCTGTAAATAGGTTTCCGGTCCGGTGGTATAATAATCATGTTTTATAATATTCACTAATTTTTTGTTTTCTTTTACTGCCTTAATAGCATCATCTATAGTAACAAGTCCTTGCAACTTCCGCTCAGTATCAATAACAAAAATACTAGAAATACCGCTGTGCTCCATTTCCCTTATTGCTACTTTCAACCCATCTTTTAAAGAAACCAGGGCCGACGGCATAAACATAACATTTTTAGCTTGTAGTACTTTGGTGCGATCTATATCACGGACAAAATTCTTAATATATTCATTTTTAGGAGTAGCCAATATTTCTTCAGGTGTTCCGATTTGCTCAATAATCCCATCTTTCATAATGGCTACCCTTTCTCCTAATTTAAAAGCCTCATTTATATCATGGGTAATAAAGATAATAGTCTTCTTTAGTCTTGATTGGATTTCTAACAGTTCCTGCTGCATTTCCCTTTTAATTAAAGGGTCTAAAGCGCTAAAAGGTTCATCCATTAATAATATATCCGGGTCATTGGCCAGGGCCCTAGCTAACCCAACCCTTTGCTGCATTCCTCCACTAAGTTCATTAGGATATTTATCTTCCCATCCACATAATCCAACACTTTCCAGTGTTTTCTTAGCAATTTCATACCTTTCTTTTGTGTCAATTCCTTTTATTTCCAGACCGTATACTACATTATCTATCACCGTTCTATGGGTAAATAACCCAAAATGTTGGAAAACCATGGCTACTTTATCTTGTCGAAAAATTCTAAGCTTATCCTTATCATAATCTACAATATTTTCACCATCAACAAATATTTTGCCTTCTGTGGGTTTATTTAATAGATTTAAACAACGAATCAAGGTAGATTTTCCACTACCAGACAAACCCATGATAACAAAAATTTCACCTTCATTTACTTCAAAGGAAACATTGTATACTCCTACTGTATGACCCGTTTCGGCTAAAATTTCATCTTTAGAAAAACCCTGTTTCACTTTTGGTAAAACTCCCTTAGGATTTTTACCAAAAATCTTTGATAAATTTTCTACTTTTACTTTAATGGTCATCATCATCCACTTCCCTATTCTGGATACTTAAAGCGATTAGCAATTCCCTGGGTCAATCTGTCAATAATAATTGCTAAAAAAACAATACTAACTCCTGCTTCAAATCCTTTGGCTATATCTATTCTATTAATAGCAATCAGTACTTCCATTCCCAGACCTTTGGCTCCTATCATGGAGGCGATAACAACCATAGCTAAGGCCATCATGGTTGTTTGATTAATTCCTGCCATTATTGTTGGTAAGGCTTGAGGTAACTGAACCTTTATCAGGGTTTGCCAAGAAGAAGAACCAAAAGCATGGGCAGCTTCTACCATTTCCTTAGGAACCCTTCTGATGCCCAGATCAGTCAATCTAATAACCGGTGGTATAGCATAAATAATGGTAGCAAAAACCGCTGGAACTTTTCCTAAACCAAAAAGCATCAATACAGGAATTAAATAAACAAAGCTGGGCATGGTTTGCATAGCATCTAAAATAGGTCTCATAATAGTATTAAACTTGTCGAAATATGCCGTTAAAATTCCTAAAGGAACACCTAGAAGTAATGAAATTACAACAGAAGATAAAACTATGGCCAAGGTCATCATCATGTGGTCCCATAGCCCAAATGTACCTATTATAAAAATTAATAAAGAAAAAACTAATCCTACTTTAATGTTTTTTAGTTTCCAACCAACTACGAAAACAAATAGTAGAACAAGCCACCAAGGTAACCAGAGTAAAAACTTTTCTATTCGTATTAAAAACCACAATATGGAGTGAGTAATAGCATCGAAAACACTCTGATAATCTGTGTATAACCATTTTACAAATTTAGCTACATATATTCCTACTTGAAATCTTAATGTCTCGGGAAATCCACCCATTTTTATCACCCATTTCTTTTTACACAATTATGAACAAGAGTAGTTGGTATTTTTACCAACTACTCTATTAAGTACCAACTTCTACTTTTTTTACAATTATTGGATAGCTGTTTTTACTTTTTCTGCTACATCTGCTGGTACCCATTTGGTCCAAATATCTTCTTTATTTTGTAAAAACCATTTCGCAGCAGCATCGGTATCAACATTATTATCTTGCATGTAAGCTAATGCTTCACTGGTCAAAGAACTGCTGGTTTTATATTTTTTCAGGAATTCAACGACATCGGGAGCCGTTTCCGGCATTTTATTATTTACAGCTATAGTTACTTTTACTGCTGGAAATGCACAGCCAAAATTTTCATCCCATTTTTCATCACTATATTCCGGAGCTTCTAATAAGGTCATATCATATTTACCCATTATCCAGGTGGGCTCCCAGTAATAACCTACCCAGGGTTCACCCTTTTCCACGGCTTTGGTAATGGAAGCAGCAAGGGCGGAATCAGATCCGGGTCTAAAGTAATTAAATTTTTCAGAAAGCTTAAATGTCTCCATTTGCTTACTTAAGATTTCATCGACCTTCCAACCGGCCGGGGAACCAACAATACGTCCTTTACTAGGATCTTCAGGATCTTTAAATAATTCCCAGTATTAAGGTAAATCGAAAACTGATTTTAAATCAGGTGCTAGTGGTTTTATTCCTTTATCAGTATCACCTTTAATAACATAGGTAGGAACATATAAACCTTGTGCATTATCATCAAAGTTGGTAGAAACCTCTATTATATCCCCCGAATTAATTGCTTCGGTATATATCTCAAGAATATTCTGAGTCCAGACTTCCATGTAAATATTAATATCGCCCCTTCTTAATCCCGTAAAAGTAGCCGGAGTAGAACCGGGAATTACATCAGTTTTATACCCGTATCCATTTTCTATAATCGTTTTAGCCACACTATTATGGAATCTAATACTATCCCATCCTGCATCAGCAAAAACTAAAGTAGGTTTCTCTTTTTGAACAGGTTGCTGCTTTTCTGCTTTTTTTCCATCAGGGTTGCCTTCCTCTTTTTCATTGGAACATCCTACTGATAATAATAACGCACCAATTAATAAAATTATTAATAACAATTTAGAAAAGTTCTTTATTTCTAAAGAAGTCACTATAACACTCTCCCCTTTTTTATATTATTGTTTAATTTTATTACACAATCTCCTGTTAATCAAAATCCAAAAAATACAATTATCTTACTTTATAGGGTACAAGCTCTCAATAATTAATATATTCCCATTTTTTCGCAACAACTCATTAAATTAAAACGAATTGCCTGTAGGCACCTATAAAAGAGCATCATAACTGATGCTCAAAAATAACTTTTCCATTTTTTATTTACAAGCTTTACTATATCTTCTTTAGGCTCCAGTTCTTTGGGATAATGAGGCTTCATCCGAGCATCAATAATAATCGGTCCTTCATATAGTACTTTATTATGCTTTATCCTACTTTTAGCATAAATATCTAAGGCAGGGTCAAATCTGGTAAACACAGTCCAGAGAAAATCTGTTTGATTGTTAATTTTTTTTATGTCATCTACAATTATAACTAAAGGCCACTTATTAAAATTTTCCTGCCCTAATTCAACTAATTTTAGAGGTAAGTCAGGATCAGCTTCAAAAGTTTTACCACATACCATTAAACAACCACCACAATAGACCTTTATACCAGTCACACCTGGAATTTCTTTTCCTGTATATATTCTGGGTAATTCTCGTATTTCTTGACCTACCCCAGTAATAATAGCCTTACTACCCATGTTAAACTTACGACCAGTATAATCTAAGGTATCCATAGAAGTATCATTAATGATTAATAAATCACGGGCTGGATTAAACCTTTTTAAAATTTCCTCCAATGTCTCTGCAAAATCAGGTAAGTTTGCATTAACATCTGTCAATAATAAGACTTTAGTTAAAGTTAATTGTCCTTCTCCCAATATTCTAAATCCATGGGCTAAAGCTTCTCGATAATAGCTTTCCCTAACAATTGCTGCAGCCAGCGAATGGAAACCCGTTTCGGCATAGGTCCATAAAGCTTTGACACCGGGCATAACCACAGGAAAGATAGGTGATAAAAGGCTTTGTAGATATTCACCAATGTAATAATCCTCCTGGCGAGGTTTACCTACAATGGTAGCAGGGTATATTGCATCTCTTCGGTGATAGACCCTTTTAATATTAAATACTGGAAAATTATGTGCTAAAGAATAATAACCATAATGATCCCCAAATGGACCTTCTAGTTTTCTTACCTTGGGAGGTACTTCTCCACAAAAAGCAAACTCTGCCCGAGCAATTAATGAATGTGCATATTTTTTTATTTTTACCATTTCTAATTTTTCCCCCATTAAAAAGGAAGTAAAAATAAGTTCAGGCAATACTTCTGGTAAAGGAGCAATAGCAGCGAGAATTAAGGCTGGAGGCCCACCTAAAAAAACCGTAACCGGTAAAGACTGGTTTAACATTTCCGCTTCATAATAATGAAAGCCCCCACCTTTATGGATTTGCCAGTGCATACCTGTCTGGTCTTTACCTTGGACTTGCATCCTGTACATGCCCAGGTTATGTTCGGTTCTCCGGGGGTGCTCGGTATATACTAAAGGTAAAGTAAAAAAAGGTCCACCGTCTTCGTGCCAAGTGGTTAAAATAGGAAGCCTTTTTAAATTAACATTTTGTTCTTCTACCTCCAATAAAGGTGCAACATTTCTACTAATAGTTTTTGTTCCTACTTTTGTTAATTTTAAGAGCCAATTGCGTTCTTGCCATAATGTAGGTATTTTGGGAGGGAGTAGCTTGTCCATGGCTTTAACCATTTTTCGAACGATCTCTTCCGGTTGCGAGCCAATCGCCAATTCTACCCTTTTTCTTGTACCAAAAAGATTTGTTACAACCGGAAATTTACTATCCTTCACTTTAGTAAAAAGTAACGCCGGTCCCTCCTCGGCAATTACCCTTCTATGTATCTCCGCCAATTCCAAATAAGGGTCAACTTCTAACTTTACCTCAATTATTTCTCTTTCTCTTTTTAAAGTGGTAATAAACTCCCTTAAATCTTTATGCACAATGTTTCACCCCAATCTACTCGTTGATACATCTAGAATTACACCTACCCCAGGTTATAACTAATTTTTCTAAACTAAGCAGTAGTCATAAGGTGCCAGGCACTAGCTTTTCTATCAAAATTTGGGCAGCCTTTAGAGAATAATTTAATAGAATATCTATCTCTTCCTTTGTTGCATTATCAATGTGAATCCCACCTACTATAACCACTTTTTCACCAGCAGCTTGGCATATTAATTGGGCCATAGGCTTAAAAGCAACCGCATCTTTATGTTGGGGAGCAGAAACTTCTTTAATTTCATATCCACTAGGAGTAGGCAAAGCCATTACCGCCGCACCCACATGGGGCTTCTCCCCTCCCCCAACAATAATTATTATACCATCACTGGTAATGGTGGCTTTTAATTTAATTAAATAACGATTTTCACCAAAAGTAATCATTAGCTCTTTCATCATACTATCTCCATAAGTTTATCCTTTAAATAATATCATATCCAAATAAGGAGTACACCCCTTAACAATTAACACAAAAAAGATACCCTAAATAAGTATCTTTTTAAATTATAATATAATAACTTAACAAACTCTCATTTTCTCTTTTAATCAAAAAATACAGGATAAAAATTCTTCTAACGTTACCTGTCCAAAATATTTTTCCAACTTAACTTTTTCTAATTTTTCTTTAATTTCTTCTTGATCATATTTATTACCGATAAGTAGTTGTTCCAAATCCCCTATATCTTCATTACTAAAGAAATCACCAAATATTTTGGCATCTTTAATTAATCCTTTATCAACTTCCAGTCTAATATCGATTTTACCACAGGCAAAACGATGAGCCTTATTAAAGTTAAAGGTCGGTGAAGAACCATAATTCCATTCCCAAGTACTATATTTTTCCCGCATCAACTTTTTGATGTTTTCTAAATCGGCTTCACTTAGTTTATACTCTATAATGGGTTTATCATCAAAAAGGGTCTTTAATAGTATTTGTTTAAATTCCTGTATAGAGACGGGATTTACCAGATAATCAACAACATTAGTAACTCTACTTCGTACAGATTTTACAGCTTTAGAAGTGAATTTTTCGTGATTTACATTAAGAGCAGCTTGTACATCTTCCAGATTTGAGTTAAATAATATAGTACCATGGTGAAGTACCTTTCCTTTATAAATATACTGGGCATTTCCAGAAAACTTTTTACCATCTATTGCTATATCATTTCTGCTATTATGTTCAGCTTTAACCCCTATCTTTGCCAGTGCTTTAACTATCCGCTCATTATATTTTCTAAAATCAATATTTTCACTTTCAGTCTTTTCAATGAAAGAAAAATTCAAATTTCCCAGGTCGTGATAAACTGCCCCTCCTCCTGTGATCCTGCGAACAACATTAATATTCCTGTTCTTAATAAATTCTACATTTATTTCTTCAAGAGTATTCTGAAACCTTCCTATAATCACTGATGGCGCATTTTGCCATAATAAAATAAAAGGATTATCAGGTTCTAAATACTTAATAACATATTCTTCCAGAGCAAGATTAAATCTCGGATCTAAAGATTCATTTCTAATATATTGCACAATCCATACCTCCTACATATCAGTTTATTGCCAAAATTATAACATAAAAGATACTAAAAAAAGGACCCTATCTAGGGTCATAAAAAAAGAAAGTAGAGTAGAATTGTATGACAAAACATTAATTACAAGTACTATGCAAATTTCTAATTATATTGATAATTTCTTCCCTTGTCCTGGGAATTTTAGTGTATTCAGCTATTTCGGTGTTTCCCATTAATTCATCAAAGATTTCGAGGACCCAGGGCTTTATAAGATTTGCTTTCTTAAGAATATTCTCATTTCTAAAAACTTCTTCCGGTAACCCTTGAGCAATAATTTCACCAGCATTAATAACAAAAACATAATCTGCCCAAGCATATATTTCATCTATATTATGGCTGGAAAGAACTATAGTAGTTCCATTTTTATTAAAATCATCCAATAACTTCATGATCTGACCGGTATAAATGGGATCCAAACCAGCTGTAGGCTCATCCAGGATAATGATTTCTGGCTCCATTACTAAAATCCCGGCAATGGCAACCCGTTTTTTTTGCCCATGACTTAAAGAATGGGTAGGTTTATCCCTTAAATCCCATGTTCCAGTTTGCTTCATTACCTTTTCAATCTTTGCTCTTATTTTGTTTTCTGGCCAACCTAAATTTACAGGACCAAAGGATATATCTTGATAGACACTGGCAGAGAAAAGCTGGTTATCAGGATCCTGGAAAACTATCCCAATATTTTTTCGTAAAGTTTTTAATTGGGTCTTATTATAACTTAGCTTTTCACCTTTAAATAGGATTTCACCTTTTTGGGGCCGATGAACACCATTAAAATGCAAAAATAAAGTAGTTTTACCTGCTCCATTATTTCCCACTACGGCAATTTTCTTGCCTTGGGGGATTTTTAATGAAAGGTCTTTAATGGCTTTAGTACCGTCTAGATACGAAAATTCAATTTTTTTTGCTTCTAATATGTATTGAAACATTTGCAAACCTCCTAAATAAAGGCCATTATAATCAATAATAAATCTATTATGCCAAATGTAATTATATAAACTTTGGAAAAACGATATTTGGGATTCAGTACCTGAAGCTTATTTTCATAACCCCTAGATAATAAGCTGATAAATAAGGCCTTTGATTTTAAGAAGGCTTTGCCCCATAAATTAGCAAAAAGAATCCCCAAGGAATAGATTGATCTTTTAAAATTACAATAACCCCAGCGAGATGACTGAGCAGTATAGATATTAAAGGCTGTTTCTATAAAAATAAAAATAAACCTATAAACCAAAATCATTAGCTCAGTCACAATATTAGGCATTTTTAAAATTTCTAAAACATAAATTAATTCTATCATGGGTGTCGTTAATGCCAAAAAATACAGACAAGAAATAGAACTTAAAGCTCTTAGCATAGTACTAATAGCAAGATTTAAGCTTTTAAAGGTAATCCCTAGATAATAAGTCCCCACCGGTATATATGCTAGCATATCATTTGGACTGAAACTAATTGAAATTGCAATAGTAACCACACCCAAGACTAAAAAACCCATTGGAATAAGCATTAGCCTAACTACCACAAAACTAGGAATTTTAGCCCAATAAATCAAGAAACTTAACATAATAGTTACAATAATAAGGTTTATTAAAGGATTATTTGTTAATATACCGATTATCAATGTAACAAAAGCAAAGATAAATCTCTCTAAAGGGTGTGAATTCCGTAATTTGTTGGTATAGACAAATTCATCAACATAGAGCATTATTTATCACTAACCTTTTTTTGACCTCTTTTCAAACCAATGTAATAACCTAAAAATCCTGCACCTAAAGCTGCTTGTAGGGCAAACAGCAAACTTTCTGTTTCTCCTCCAGGGGGTTCCCAAAAGGAATTAAACCACGGTTTGTAGCTAGGATTAATTTCCTTTATCATTTCCTCTGCCGCTCCATCAGCACCACCAAACTCTGAGTTATTAATAACCAGTAAAGGAAGTAAAATTAAGAACACAACTAAAGAAAGTAAAACCAAGTTTTTACGTATTAAGGTCATTACTAAGACCTCCTTTGGTTTCATTAAATATGTTTAATAGAGATAATTCACTTTTACTATAAGTAGCTAGGAAATTATATACAACCACTGTTAATAGTCCTTCACTTATAGCCAGTGGTATTTGAGTAAAAGCAAAGATACCGAGAAATTTACCAGCCGAGGCGACAACTCCTCCCACTTCTGCGGGAAAAGCAAGTGCCAACTGTAAAGAAGTAGTAAGATAAGTCATTAAATCTCCTAAAAAGGCCGCACAAAATATAGAAACACCATTGGAAAAACCCATTTTTTTAATAAACTTATATGTATAATAGGCAACAAAGGGCCCCACTATGGCCATGGAAAAAGTATTGGCACCTAAAGTGGTAATTCCACCATGGGCTAATAATAATGCTTGAAATAGTAAAATAATACAACCTAATACACTCATTACATATGGCCCAAACAATACTGCACCTAACCCTACACCTGTAGGATGGGAGCTGCTTCCTGTTACCGAGGGTATTTTTAAAGCTGATAAAACAAAAGCAAATGCCCCCGAGACCCCTAATAACAATTTCAATTGGGGATTTTGGGATAACTTCCGGGAAATTGAAACAATTCCGAAAATAAGAAAGGGTAAACTAATAATTGTCCAAATTAGGGCCCACTTTAACGGTAAAAACCCTTCCATTATGTGCATAGCAAATGCCGGCTTTGGTATTAAAATAAATAATCCTAAAATAAAAAAAGTCGTAATGCACTTTTTAAGAATCATTTATATCCCTCCAATTTTATTTTGGTATATAATACAAGCTTAATTTAATAATCAACCAGGTACCAATATAAACAACTCCTTTCCGGGAATGGAATAAAAAATCCCTCAGCCTATTGCTGAGGGACGGTACCCGCATACCTTCTCTCAAGCAGCCTACCCTTCCCTAGATGGCAGCTTCCTTTTAGGCAGGTCTTCTGGCTCACGGGTCATTCTCCTCCCACGCCTTCCCATCCGGCACTCAATAATCATTTACCTTCCATTGAGTTCCGGACAGTGACATAATGGGGATTTGTATCCGTTTACAGCGGCGGGTCCGCACCGGATTCTAACCGGTTTCCCTATTCTCCCATACAGGGCACCTAAAAGATTTATTTATAATTATTATTCACCTTTGGACAAATTATAACATAAATTCAGCATTTGCTCCAGAGATTATGTTTATTTTAGTGCTTCTTTTAGAACCATTAAATTTTCATACATAATAGTAAAATAGTCTTTACCGGCCTCAATGTCTTCTTTTGTTAGATTTCCCAAAGGATTTAAAACCTTTGTATTTATACCTGCTTCCCTAGCTAATACGTCTGCCACTTTTGAGCTGATCAATGATTCAGTAAAAATATATTTTAGCTTATGTTCTTTTGTAACATTAATTAATTCTACCATTCTTTTTGGCGTAGGTTCAGTATGGGGATTTATTCCCATAATAGGGATTTGAATTAAACCATATCGCTTAGCCAGGTATCCAAAAGCAGCATGATTAACAATAAATTCTTTCCTAGTAATATCCTGTAATCCCTCTTTAAAAGCTTTGTCTAACTGGTCCAATTCCTTTATTAATTTATAATAATTCTCCTCATAATAATCCTCATTAGCCGGGTCCTCTTTAATTATCGCATTTTTTATATTGTGAGCTATTACTTTACTATTAATAGGGTCTAACCATACATGGGGGTCAAATTCTTCCTCAAATTTCTCTTGTTCCTGTCCCTTTTCTTTTTCATCTTCGCCATGACCATGGTTATCTCCTTGCCCTTTTAATAATTGTATTCCTTCAGTGGCATTGACAACTTGCAAATTTTCGTTTTTTAAAACATCCGCTATCTTAACAATCCAATCCTCCATTCCAGCTCCATTAAATAATAATATACTAGTTTTTTCCAGACCAACTAAATCACTAGGTGTTGGTTCCCAGCTATGAGGGTCAACTCCTAAAGGAACTAAACTTTCCACTTTCATTTTCTCCCCGACAATCCTATGGGCAAAATAATACAAAGAATAATTGGCAGCTTTAATTGATGGCTTTATAACTTCATTACTTATGTTTTTACCAGTACTTAATGTACAACCAGAAATAATATTTAATATAAAGCTTAATAAAACACCTAAAATTATTTTTTTCATTTACTGCCCTCCCTATAAAGAACTTTATACATACTATCTCAACCTTATTGATAATAATTATTACATAGTATTTAATATTATTTAATGTTTTCTATTATAAAATACTCTTTATTTTTAAGTCAATTATTTCCAAAATAATAAAAACCCGGCTGCTGCCGGTTTTTTTAGTCATAACTATTTTTAGTGGCCAGACCTTTTTCTTTTAGCAAAAGCCAGGATAGCACCTAAAGCAATTGATAAAAAAGCTGCTAGTAACACCCTATATTCTCCAGGTAGCAAAAAGGTAATTGTATGAGCCGGTATCCAGAAAAATGGAATAGTTTTTAATACTACAAAAGAAATAAATCCGTTCCAATCAATATGTTCTACTACTTTAGCTAACTGGATTCTAGGAACATTTCTAATCTCTCCATCTGCTAAGTCCAAATAAGTATCAGTAATTCTATGAAAGGCCATCATTACCGGTGCAAAAGCTAAATTCATGATAGTACTAGTAAAAAATGCAAAAGCCAATTTACCTTGACCAGGTAATAGTCCCTTTGTTAATGCAGCCGATACTCCACTGGCAAAAATATCAAATATTAAAACAAAGCTCATTCCCAAAAAACCCCAAATAATAGCTCTATAAAGGAGTCCAATAGGTCTTTTCCAAAAATTTGTTGCAATTCGTAAAGCCAGCAGTTCACCCATGGTAGCTAAAATAAATACTTTAATAAAGCCCATAAAGTAGGGGTGATTTTGAGTCATAGCCACAAATACCTGATGTGTCCAGGGAATAATTAAAAATAAAATTACTAAACCCAGTACCCCCAACCAAATTAAATCACCTTTTTTCAAATAATAACACTCCTCGATGCCTATTGTATACTTTACAAAAAAATTGCATAAACAGTGTGAAATACACAAGCTTTCACACTGTCATGCACATAACACTTAAGCCATTACACGGGCGTACAGATTAACCCTAAACTTTAATGTTCCATTCCCTTTTTAATGGCATTTAAGTTTAGTTCTAATAGTTCCGGTTTTTTCTCACCAACAACTTCATATATAGCTTTCTTCACTTTCTCATAGTCAGTTAGGTTAAGATGAGGTAAAAGAGCACCTAAGCAAACCATATTGGCTATGCTGGAATTTCCCAACTCATTAGCAATTTCAGTAGCCGGAACTTTAATTATTTTTATATCATCTCGAATTTTGTTTAAATTAACAATGGAACTATTAATCACTAATACACCACCGGGCTTTATACGTCCAAGAAACTTTTCATAAGATGGCTGGTTTAATACTATTCCTCCATCAGCTTGGTCAATAACCGGAGAATGGATTTCTTCATCGGATAATATTACGGAACAATTGGCGGTACCACCACGCATTTCGGGACCATAAGATGGAATCCAGCATACATTGAGATCTGCTATCATCCCAGAAACGGCAAAAATCTTACCAATAAACATTACACCCTGTCCGCCAAAACCGGCTAACAACACTTTATCCATCATAGGTTTTTGACCTCCTCTGCTACTTTAAGTTCACCCATTTCATAGACTGGCATCATATTTTCTCTTAACCATTTCAAACTATCTACAGGAGATAAACCCCAGTTAGTTGGACAGGTTGATAACACACTGACTAAAGCAAAACCTAAACCTGCTTGTTGTACTTGAAAGGCTTTTTTAATGGCTTTTTTCGCCTGTAAAATGTTTTTCGGTGAATCTACGGAAACAGAAGCAACATACTTGACACCGTCTAAGGTGGCAATAGTTTTAGGTAGATCAAGGGGGTAACCATTAATGACTAAGTCTCTGCCATATGGACTGGTGGATGTTTTCATCCCTTCTAAGGTTGTTGGTGCCATTTGACCACCAGTCATACCATAAATTGCATTATTAACCATGATGGAAGTAATTTTTTCTCCTCTAGCTGCCGTATGAATGGCATGCTGGGTACCAATAGCTGCTATATCTCCATCACCCTGGTAGGTAAATACAATTCTATCAGGTAAAGCCCTTTTTATACCTGTACCTACAGCTTGAGCTCTACCATGGGCAGCACCTACAAAATCACAACTGAAAAAGTCCTGACAAAAACCTGCACAACCCACAGGTGAAACACCTATGGTATCTTCAATTATTTCTAATTCCTCCAAGACTTCACCCACTAAACGCATAATAATACCATGGGTACATCCAGGACAAAAGGAAAAAGCAACCTCTGTTAACCCTTTAGGTCTACCAAATACTTTTTGCATAACCTACACCTCCTCTGTTGACAACTTGAATTGTTTTTCCAAAAATTCCAGAATTTCAGTTTCAGTAGGAAGCATACCACCTTGCCTCCGATACAGATATATCGGTACACAACAATCCATGGCAAGTTTTACATCTTCTATCATTTGACCAGTATTAAGTTCAACTGTTACTATTCCTTTGATTTTATTTTTATAAGGAATAAATGCTTTTTCAGGGAATGGCCATAAAGTGATGGGACGAATTAGTCCTAATTTTATTCCTTTTTTACGGGCATTTAAGACTACACTTTTAGAAATTCTACCGGTAGTACCATAACTAACAAGTAAATATTCAGCATCATCGGCATAAAACTCTTCCCAACGCTGTTCTTTTTCTTTGATACCATTAAATTTAGCTTCCCATCTTAGATTGTTGGCCTCACCAATTTCATTGGTTAAAGAATAACTGGCAATTATTCTTTTTTCTCTACCTCTAGCCCCATCAACAACCCAACTTTTATCTACTTCCGGAGAAGTAGGCTTTTCTTTTAGCTCCACAGGTTCCATCATTTGCCCTAAGAAGCCATCAGTTAAAATTAAAACAGGATTTCTATACTTTTCAGCAAGATCAAAAGCTTCCAAAGTAAAATCGTACAACTCCTGAGCTTTTGAAGGTGCTAAAACGATAAGCCGGTAGTCACCATGACCGCCACCTTTAGTAGATTGGAAATAATCTGATTGAGTTGGCCCTAGCCCCCCCAGACCAGGTCCTGTTCTATTTACATTTACTAATACCACAGGTAATTCTGCGGCTGCACAATAAGAGATTCCCTCTTGTTTCAAGCTTATACCGGGACTGGATGAAGCAGTCATAACTCTAGTACCTGTACAAGCAGCACCATAACACATGTTAATTGCCCCTATTTCATCCTCAGCCTGTAAGACAGTCCCTCCTGCTTTAGGAAGGTTTTTTGCTAAATATTCAATGATTTCAGTTGAAGGTGTTATTGGATACCCAAAAAATAATTTACACCCGGCACGGATAGCTGCTTCTCCAATAATTTCATTACCTTTCATTAATACTCTATTACTCATGAAGTCAACTCCTTTCTCCAAGTCTTTTATTTATAAACTTCTATCGCTACATCTGGACAGACAATTCCACACAAGGTACAACCATTACATTTTTCTTCATCGACAACAATAGCTGTATAGTAGCCTTTTGCATTAGTTTTGTCACCAATTTGTAAAACTCCTTTAGGACAAATCTCCACACATAAACGACAGCTTTTACAATACTCACTTAAGACTTTTACCCTTGCCATCATAAATCCCCCTTTCATTCCTTTCCATAAGCTAAACAAGCTAAAGCAATGGAATTAAGTTTACCTATAGCGGTCTCGGCCCTTGAAGTCATAACAATGGGATTAGCAGCACCCAGAACCAACCCTGCCATCTTGGCTCCTGCATAATATATTAAGGTCTTACCACAGGCATTACCCGTTTCGATATTGGGCATCAAAAATAAGTCAACTTGGCCTGTTATTTTACTTATAATCCCTTTATGCTTGGCAGCTTCCGAACTAACAGCTACATCCAGAGCAATAGGCCCTTCAACAACACTTGGAGGAAACTCACCGGCTTCCCACATTTCTACCAAAGCTTGAGCATCTACAGTAGCAGGCATTTTGGGATTAACCTTTTCATTGGCTGTAAGTACAGCCACATTGGGTTTTTCTATACCCATTGCATTAAGAGCAAGAATAGCATTAGTAAGAATATCTTTCTTTTGTTGTAAGTCAGGAGCAATGTTCATACCACCATCGGTATGGAAAATTAATCTATCCTGTCCCGGAACCTCAAAAGCAGCTAAATGACTGATTAACCTGCCTGTTCTCAAACCATCTCCTGGGTCTAAAACAGCCTTTAGAAAATCACTACTGTTAATAAGACCTTTCATCAATATTTGGGCCTCTCCCCTTTTGACCAGAGAAACCGCCTTTAAAGCTGCTTTGTTAATATCAGGTTCATCTATTACTGGAATATCCGAAGAGAAACCTATTTCTTCAAGCATCTCCGTTATTTCCCTCTTATCACCAACAAGAATAGCATTGGCTAAACCGGCATCCATAGCCAACTTAATTGCTTCTAAAACATCTTTATCCTGAGCAACTGCAACACTAATAGTTAAAGATTTCCGCCCTTTAACTTTTTCTAATATTTCATCAAAGCTATGATACAAGACCAACACCTCCTATATTCAGCAGAAGCTTAAAGTGAAAAAGATCTTACCACTGTTCCACTTTTACTTATACATATTCCTTTGCTTGTTCTTCACCACGTAAAACCCGTAAAGCTCCTAAAGCTAAAGCTTCTAATTCTTCTTCACCAGGTAAAACAACTATTGGTGCAATAAACTTCACTTTTCTGGTAATGGCTTTTACAATTCTCTCTGAATTTGCCATTCCACCAGTTAAGATAATTCGGTCTACCTGTCCCTCTAAAACTGCAGACATAGCACCAATTTCTTTAGCAACCTGATAGGCCAGAGCATCTAAAATTAAATCCGCTTCTTTATTTCCCTGGGCGGCCATTGCTTCAGCTTCCCGTAAATCTGTAGTACCGAGGTAAGCATACATTCCACCTTTACTTGATAGCTTTTCTTTCATTTCTTGGTATGTGTATTTGCCAGAATAACATAATTTAGTTAAAAGGCCAGCGGGTAAACCTCCACAACGATCAGCAGAAAAAGGCCCTTCTTCTTTGGCATTATTAACATCTATCATCTTTCCTTTTCTATGGGGTGTTACCGAAACTCCTGTACCCAAATGGGCCACTATCAAGTTTACCTCCTCATATTTTCTACCCATTTCCTTAGCCACTTTACGGGCTACTGCTTTCATATTTAAAGCATGGGATAAACTGACCCTTTCTAAATCAGGTAGCCCTGAAATTCTAGCCACTGGCTCCATTTCATCGACTGAAACGGGGTCAACAATAAAGGCTGGAATTCCTAATTGGTCCGCTAGATTTTTAGCCATAACTGCTCCCAGGTTGGAAGCATGTTCTCCCCGCTCGGCTTTTTCTAAATCCTCTATCATTTTGGTATTAACCCTGTATGTTCCACCCGCTAGAGGTTTTAGTAACCCTCCTCTTCCTACTACTGCTGCCAAGGTTTTAAGTTCAATATTTTCCTCATTTAATGCCTGCAAAATAAGTTCCAGGCGGTACTGATACTGGTCAACTACCCTGATAAAATTTTTTAAATCTTGAGTTGAGTGCTCTACAGTTTTCTTAAATATTTGTTGTTCATCTTCAAAAACGGCAAATTTTGTTGATGTAGCACCTGGATTAATTACCAAAATTCTTTTCTTTGGCATTAAAACTTTACCCCCTTATTAATTAATTTGTTCTAATCAGCGGAACAGTGTTCCCGTTATTGAACATTTAATTTAGGAACAATCTTAATTATGTTCCAATTAGTATATATTTTAGATATAGTCATTTTTAAAAAACATCATACCAGTACTAATTATATCACAACAGAAAACAATTGTAACAACTTTAAAAAACTTTCAATTATTAAATCAATGAGGAAATCTGCCTGGTAACATCTTTAATTTCCTTTACAATTTCTTTAAATTTTTCTGATTTAACCCTGGCTGTAGGCCCGGAAATACTTAAAGCAGCAATAGCTTCACCATCTCTTCCTATTATTGGAGCAGCAACACATGTTAATCCTAATTCTAATTCTTCATCATCAATGGCATATCCATCTTTTTTAATTTTCTCCAGTTCTTTAAGTAGATCATCCCATTTTGTAATTGTTTTTTTTGTAAAACTTGGTAATTCATTACCTATAAATTTTTCCAAATATTTGCCAGGAGTAAAAGCTAAAAGACATTTGCCGACAGCTGAAGAATGACAGCATGCACTTGAACCAATAGGTGGAGTTAAACTTAATACCTGTTGGCTCTCGATTTTTTCAATTATAATATGTTTAGGATAAACTTCAGCATTTTTATCGAGAATTGAAATATGAACAACTTCTTTGAATTTATCAGATAATGCTTTGGCATAAGGATAGGTCAATTTTTTTATGGTTAATTTATCTTTTATCAACATTCCTAAAGAGTATAATCTAAGTCCTAACCAGTACTTTCCATTATCAGGATTTTGTTGAACAAACCCTTTATTTTCAAGGGTAACCAATGTTCTATAAACTGTACTCTTATATACACCTAAGGCACTACTGATCTGGGTTATTCCCATTTCCCGGCCCTCTTGTTGTAGTAAAAGAAGAATATCAAGGGCCCGGTCAACAGAATTTATTAATTCTTTAGCATTTGCCATAAACCCACCCCCTTACTTTTTAAAAATATTATAGATAATATTATATCAAAATCTTTGATTTTTTTCTTCGAGGCAAGCTCGAAGTAATTTAATAGATTAAAGGCTGATTATATTGAAATATATAAGAGAATTTATTATTATACTTTTATAAAATATAATAAAAAAAACTTATTGCATTTTGCTGCGGCATTGGAGGAATTACTTTGAGCATAAGAAGCCTTTTTTTTATGGCATTTGGCCTTTTTTTACTTTATGGATTATTTACCATAGGTTTTCCGTTTCTCCTCGCTTTATTGATTGTTATTTTATTAGAGCCATTAGTCCAGTTAATAGTGAAAAAACTAAAAGTTAAACGGTTTGTTTCTTCATTAATTGTTTCCTTATTGTTTTCTTTTATTTTTCTTTTATCTTTTGTTTTAATAATTTTAAAAGCATCCAAAGAAGCGGTCGGCCTAGCCAGTTTTTTATTAAAAATAATAAAACAAATGGCTGCCAATGCTGAAGTATATAGTAATAAAACGGAAATTCTTTTTAAATCCATCCCTCCGGAATTTCAAGCAGGTTTTACCCAGTTACTGAAAGCTTTATTAGAATCATTACAAGGACTATTAAGTAATTTAGCTGGATATTCAATTGATATCGCTACCACTATTCCTAATTTCTTAATCGAAACAATTATTTTCTTTATCGCCTTTTATATTATTAGTTTCACACTACCTGATATTAAAAAAAGTTTTTTAGGTTTCTTTGACCAAAGCACCCACCATAGGGTAGAAATTTTAATGAATAACCTCTATAAAGCAGTAATAGGTTTTATCCGGGCTCAAGTTATTATTAGTGTACTCATTTTCCTTTTTACAGCCCTTGGTTTTTATATTTTAAAAGTAAAATATGTACTTGCTACCGCTCTAGTAGTGACTGTAGTTGATTTTCTCCCGATATTAGGCGCAGGTTCAGTAATTGTACCTATGTCTATTTATAACTTTTCAAAAGGTAATTCTTTATTAGCATTAGGTTTGTTAATTCATTACAGTTTTCTTATTATCTTCCGAAGGGTTGCTGAACCCAAAATTTTAGGTGATGCCGTTGGTATAAGTGCCCTGAGTGCTTTAATAAGTATGTATATTGGTTATAAATTGGTAGGATTTATCGGATTGATTATGGGCCCAACGGTAGTAATTATCTATCAAGCATTGGTTAAAGAGGGCATTATTCGGATTAAAATCAAATTCTAACCTTAATATAAAAGGTCATTGAAAAATAGCACATTCCCCTCTAAGAAAAACCGACTTCGTCGGTCATTCAGAACCTACAGTTGCTACAGTGCTACCGTGCTACAGGAAATAAAAGATTAAGACTGAAGCTTGCCCAAAAGTTATACTCTCTTTAACGTCCAAAAAGACCCGGTCCCCGGGTCTTATAATTTATATACCTAATATCTTCATAATCTCTTTTTTAATCCCCTCTTTAGTACAAAAAATTTTATGAATAACAGGTTTTTTATCCAGGTCTTTCAGTCCATGATGAATAGGAAGTCCACTTACTTCACTTAATTCCTCTAAAATAGCAAACTCATCTTTATTATCTACTGCTTCAGCCCCTTTAATAGCTTCTAAAACACTGCTATTAAACTTAAATGGACTAGCAGTTGCATCAATAACAGTTTTGGTTTTATCTTTTGTTTCTCGCAGATACTCATAATAAACTTTAACAGCAACGGCTGTATGGGTATCCAAAGTGTAGTTTTTACTTTGATAGACTTTTTTAATTGTTTCTAAAGTTTCTTCTTGTGTGGCAAAACCACTAACCAGTATTTGGTCAATAGAACTCTTTGTTTCTTTATCTATAATAAATTTACCTTTTGTGTTTAAATCATTCATCCACTGTTTAATTTTATCAGCATTATGATTAGTTTGTTCAAATAAAAATCTTTCTAAATTGCTAGAAACTAAAATATCCATAGAAGGACTATTAGTTTGTTTAAATTCTCTATTCCGGTCATAAATACCTGTCTGGAAGAAATCAGTAAGAACCTTATTTTCATTAGATGCACAAATCAATTTATTAACAGGTAAACCCATTTTATAAGCATACCAGCCAGCCAAGATATTACCAAAGTTACCGGTAGGAACAACAAAATTTACTTTTTCCCCGGGTTGTATTTCCCGCTCCTTTAAAAGGTTTAAATATGCAGAGAAATAGTATATTACCTGAGGTAACAATCTACCCCAGTTTATTGAATTAGCTGAAGAAAGTTCATAACCTTTATCATTAAGAATATCATTAAATTCTTCATTAGCAAAAATTTCTTTAACTGCACTCTGGCAATCATCAAAATTACCTTTAACTGCTACTACATAAGTATTCTTACCATCAGTAGTAGTCATCTGTAACTCCTGAACCTTACTTACTCCTTGATACGGAAAAAAAACTATAATTTGAATACCAGGTATATTTTTAAAACCTTCTAAAGCGGCCTTACCTGTATCGCCAGAAGTTGCCACCAGGATTACTATTTCTTTATCAGCACCTACTTTTTTAATAGCAAGGGACAAGAAATAAGGCATAATTTGCAAGGCCATATCCTTAAAAGCAGCAGTAGGACCGTGCCAAAGTTCCAAAACATAAGTATGCTCATTTAATTTGTAAATTGGTGCCATAAAGGGATGATCAAAATTTTTTTCATTATAAGCACTGTTTACACAATCTTTAATTTCGTCAATTGAATAATCATCCAAGTAGAGGCTTAGAATCTTTTCGGCAATCTCTTGGTAACTGGAATTTTGCAAGTTTATTAACTCCTCTAGAGTAATAGTTGGAATACTTTCTGGAACAAAAAGTCCTCCACTGGGTACCATTCCCATTTTTATAGCCCTAGATGCTGTAACTCTTTCATGATTTCCTCTAGTACTAATATACATACCAAAATCTCCTTTATTTTGATGATAGTTTGAACAAATCGTCCTTCGGACGACTTGTAGTGACTAGTGAAATATATAATTTGTTTTATATTCTTTTTTTATCGTTAAGTTCCTGCTTATTTATTATAATTTTTTATTTTTATTTTAGGAATTTTTATATGTTATAATAAATGTAAATATTTACATTCTTTAATATTTCCAAAGGGGCTGATAATTTGGTTGTTCTTAATGAAAAACAATTACAAGAAATATGCAAGGATATGCGTGCTGACATTTTACGAATGACGGAGAGGGCAGGTTCCGGTCATCCGGGAGGTAGCCTTTCTGCAGTAGAATTAATGGCTGTTCTGTATTTCAATGTACTTAATCATAAACCGCAAGAGCCTGGTTGGTCAGAAAGAGATCGGTTTATTCTTTCCAAAGGTCATGCCTGCCCAGTTCTATATTCTGCTATGTCCCGTAGCGGTTATTTTCCCGTTGAAGAGCTACTTACACTTCGTCAACTTGATAGTAGATTACAGGGACATCCTAATATGAAAGCCTTACCGGGACTAGAATGTTCTAGTGGTTCTTTAGGTCAAGGACTTTCCATAAGTAATGGTTTAGCAATAGCTGCAAAAATTGATAAAAAAAATTATCGTGTTTATTGTTTAATGGGTGATGGTGAGTTACAGGAAGGTCAGGTTTGGGAAGCTGCCATGACTGCTGCCCATTATAAGCTGGATAATGTTTGTGCTATAGTTGATTATAACAACCTGCAAATAGATGGCAAGGTTGAAGATGTAAAAAATATTGCTCCTTTAAAAGAAAAGTGGCAGTCCTTTAACTGGCATGTTATTGAAATCGATGGTCACGACTTAATTCAAATTTTCCAAGCTTATGAAGAAGCCAAAGGAGTAAAAAAGAAACCTACAGTCATTATTGCAAGGACCATTAAAGGTAAGGGGGTTTCCTTCATGGAAAATGTAGCAGGCTGGCATGGTAAAGCACCTAACAAAAAAGAACTGGAAGCAGCATTAAAGGAAATATACGGATAGGAGGAATAAGAATGGAAATGAAACCAACCCGTGACGGATATGGCGAAGGGTTATTAGAATTAGGTAAAACCAACCCTCAAGTAATTGTACTTGATGCGGACCTAGCAAAATCCACGCGTACAGACTGGTTTATGAAGGAATATCCTCACCGTTTCTTTGATATAGGTATTGCTGAGCAAGATATGCTGGGTACTGCCGCCGGGTTAGCTTTAGCAGGAAAAATTCCTTTCGTTACAACCTATGGGGTTTTCGTAGCCGGCAGAGCATGGGATCAGATACGAACAACCATTTCCTATGCCGGGTTAAATGTCAAGATTGCTGGAGCCCATGGAGGTATTTCTGTGGGAGCCGATGGTGCTACTCACCAGGCATTAGAAGAAATTACCCTGATGAGAGTTTTACCCAATATGACTTTAGTAGTACCATGTGATGCTATTGAAACTAAAAAAGCAACCATTGCCCTGGCAAATTTTAAAGGTCCAGCTTACCTACGCTTTGCCCGGGAAGCTACACCTGTTTTCACTAGTGAATCTGATCCTTTTCAAATTGGAGAATCTATTACCTTAAAAGATGGAAAGGATCTAACAATAATTGCTTGTGGACCTATCGTCTTTGAAGCTTTAACAGCTGCCAAAATACTAAACCAATCAGGTATTTCAGCAAGGGTAATTAATATGCATACAATTAAACCTATTGATAAAGAAGCCATCTTAAAAGCCGCTAAAGAAACCGGCGCCATTGTAACTGCCGAAGAACATCAAATTTTAGGTGGATTAGGTGGTGCCGTCGCCGAAATTTTAGTACAAAATCATCCCGTACCTGTGGAAATGATAGGTATAAAAGATACTTTTGGAGAATCAGGTACACCTGAGGAATTAGCTGAAAGATATGGTCTTACAGCCAATCATATCAATATAGCTGCCCAAAAAGTACTTAAAAGAAAAGCTAGTCCCCAGTAGGACTAGCTTTTCTTTTACCCATAGAAACAAACTGTTACTTATGAAATATGAACTTTCTTTAGATGTAACAACTTAAAAAATACTCAATAATTTCTCTTCTTCTAACAATTCCGATGAATACATTATTATCATCAATCACAGGAACAAAGTTTTGAGTTATGGCTAATTCAATAAGATCTTCCATTTTAGCACTGATTCTCACCGGTAAATTTTGTACCCTTTGGGGAACATCACAAATACAAATTTTGTGAATGTTTTCAAAACTTAAGCAAGGGGTGTTTTTCATTTTCCAAAGTAAATCACCTTCTGTTAAGGTTCCAACATATTTACCTTCACTATCAATGATTGGCACAGCAGTATACCTGTGATATTCCATTTTTTCTAAAGCTTGTCGCATGGTTGAATTGATTGTCAGATAAACGACATCCTGTTTAGGTATTAAGAAGAAGGATATATTTTTAGGCATTTTAAACTCCCCACATAATATTTTCAGTTATAATGATATCATTTTTTATAACTAATGTTAATCTCCTCTTTTTTTCCGGCAATGTAGTTCAAAAAATGTTCCATAGCCGGTGTACAATACCCAGTAGGCCAGGATTGGTGTACGAATTAATTTTGTAAAGGATAACAGATTCACTCCTAGTTTAGAAAAGTGTATTACAGTTTATGCTAATACTATCCTAACTGTGACTACAAAAAAAGCAAAGCTATGATATAAAGAAGCTTTCCTTTCAATAATTTATTATATTACTGTTAATACTGAATAAAGGGCAGTAATTAATACTAATAATGGTACACCTTTTTGAAAATGAGCTTGTGAAACTAGAGGAAAGATATTATTTCCTAAAATTCCTCCTAAAATGGCAAAAGGTACTAAGGTTAATGCTTTTAAAATTATTATTTTATTTATTGCACCTAAAAAGAATAAAAATAGTATACTAGGAACATAGACTAAAGCATTATAACATGCAAATGTTGCTCTAAATTTATCTTTAGGTAACTGGCGGTTATTAAGAAAAAGTACTATAGGAGGTCCTGGCATTCCAATACTTGCAGTCATTAATCCTGATATACTTCCCACAATACGTTCAACCCATGAACTATTTTTAATTTTAAAGCGATAACCTGAAATAAGAAATATACTTAAAATAATAACAATACAACTAATTAAAATTTTCATAGTTTTAACATTAAAATTAAAAAATATGTAAACACCAAAAGGTATACCAAATAATGCACCTATCAATAAATTAATAACTATGTGGCCAATTATAGACTTGTGTACCTTAATAGACAAAGTAGTTACAGAAAAAAAAGAGACAATCATACTTAAACCTACAGCTGTTTTGGCATCAAAAACTAATAACAGCATCGGTACAGCTAAAATAGCAAACCCAAAACCTGTCATTGCTTGCAAACTGGAAGCTAAAATGATAACTGCAACAGCTAATATCCAGGATAAATCAAACATGGTGCTCCATCTCCTTAGATTAAAAAAATTTAAAATATAAACTACTTTTTATTTTATAATATTCAATTAATGAAAACCAATCAAAAAATTTAATGTTTTAGTAAAATTGAAATTCTAATTTTCAAAAGGAAAATTCACTTACAAAATTATCGCTTTTGTTGCTGATTATCATATGTTTCTTTAAAATTTAAAGTGACTAAAAATTGTCATTAAATTTTCTAAAAAAATTATTACATATTATTGACAAGTGGAAAAAACGATTTTATACTTATATCTATCGTGCAGAAATTGAAATTTATTTATCTAATTTTTAAGTCCAATAATACACCTTAAAGGGTTGGGTGAAATGCCCGACTTTAACCCCCGTGGGTGTAAAAGAAAATTAATTTTAATGAAAGGGGGAGGCCAATATGAGTTTTTCAACATTTGGTCGACATGTAATTGCTGATTTTCACGGAGTTACTGAGGAGCTTTTGAATGATTATGATTTTTTAAGAAATGCCCTTTATGAAGCTGCTCATGCTTGTGGAGCTACTGTGGTAGGAGAACAATTCAACAAGTTTGAACCACAGGGAGTAACGGGAGTTTTAGTTTTAGCTGAAAGTCACCTATCAATCCACACTTATCCCGAACACGGATTTTGTGCCATAGATTGTTATACCTGTGGTACAGAAGTAGATCCCGAAAAAGCTTACAGGCATTTACTTGCGGTTCTTAAACCAAAAAAGGCCTTTGAACGAGGTTTGAAACGAGGTACAGGTGAAATTACAAACCTTGCCCGAAATGAACTTAAAGTTGTTAATTCATAGAATTCCAATAATCATATCAAAACCGGGGTATTTCCTCGGTTTTGTTTTTTTAACTTGGTTTATAACGAAAAATGAACCGCCCAACGGGGCGGTCATTTTTATTCAAGCCATTTGCTTACTTTATCTTCATTTTCTTTAACCCAGCGTTTTGCTGTTTCATATGGATCTGCTCCTTCTTCCTGATTCCAAACCATAACCTGAGCCATATCCTCGGGAGTCCAATTAAATTTATCTAAAAAGTTATAAACCTCTGGCATATCTTCTTTTAACCCTTTTCTAACAATAGTATTTATATTTTCTTCTCCACCATAAATATTTTTGGGGTCTTTTAGATATTTTAAATCCCACCGGGCAAATTTCCAGTGTGGTGTCCAACCAGTAACTACGACCCACTCTTTATTTTTTATAGCATCAGCCAACGCAGCAGTCATGGTTGCTCCACTACCTTCTACTAATTCAAAATTAGTTAAACCATATTCCTCTATTACCTTTTCAGTTGCCGACATTAAACCAGCACCAGGGTCAATTCCTATGATTTTACCGTTGAATTTATCAGCATTGGCATTCAATTCCTCGATTGAATCAATTGTTACATAGTCAGGTACTACTAAACCTATTTTTGTACCTTTTAAATTTGGTCCTAAATCTACAACTTTATCTTTTACTTCCTCTAAATAATGTCCATGGGTTGTAGGTAACCAGGCCGCAACCATACCATCAACATCATTACTTGCTACAGCCTGCCACATTGCTGCCGCACCAACAGGTGTAATCTCAACCTCATACCCCATTTTTTCCTGGAGAACAGCTTTTACGACATTAGTACTTGCAACTTCGGAATCCCATTCAACATAGCTTAACTCAACAGTTTTCTTAGGTTCGTCTTTAGGTACTTCAGCTCCTTTAGGCTCCTCTTTTTTTGCACAGCCAATAACTAACAGAGAAAAAGATAAAACAAAAATTAATAAAAATATAAAAATTGACTTTCTCATTTTTAATCAAACCCTCCTTAATTAATTATATTACTTTTTATTACCGGCAATTTTTTGGGTAATTCGGTCTAGGATAATTGCAACAATTACAACTCCTAAACCTGCTTCAAAGCCCATACCTATCTTTAACCTTTGAATGGCTTTCCAAACCTCTCCACCAAGCCCTTTGGCCCCTATCATTGCTGCGATAACTACCATTGATAGTGACAACATAATTGTTTGATTTATACCTGCCATTATTGTTTGGGTGGCTAGGGGCAATTGAAGTTTAAATAGTTTTTGCATTTTTGTTGAACCAAAAGCATCTGCAGCTTCAATCAAGTCTTTAGGAACTTGTCTTATACCTAAGGTTGTTAATCTGATTGCCGGTGGCATAGCAAAAACTACAGTAGCAAAAGTGGCTGGAACTGCACCCAAGCCAAAAAACCATATCGCCGGAATTAAATATACGAAAGCTGGCATAGTCTGCATAAAATCTAAAATAGGCATTATGATTTTATAAAAGCTTTCATAAAGTGCAGCTACTATACCTAGTGGAATTCCAATTGCTACTGCAATAATAGTAGAAAACAGTACTAAAGAAATGGTAGACATAGTTGCCGCCCATAAACCTAGATTCCAAATAAGCAATAGTCCCAGTAAAGTAAACAAAGCAATATTTCTACTTTTACTTAAAAACCAGGCTAATAATGCAAAAGCAATTATCAATAGCCATGGTGGAAAGAACATCAATCCAGCAATAAAGGCATCAATTCCAGTTTCTGTTATTCCTGAAATAGTTTTTGTAATAAAAGAAAAATTAGTAGTTAACCAACTAATTGTGTTTTCTATCCATGTACCTATTGGTATTTTAGGAAGAGGCATATCCATTATTCATTCCCCCTTCCCGCTAGACCGGCAAGAATTGATCCTCTGACTATTACACCTAATAGCTTCCTATTATCGTCTACAACAGCTAACGGGTATCTAATATCTGTCATCAATGAAAATAAATCATTGATTGGTGTATCAGGTTTTACCATTCTGATATCCTTTTCTATTATGTTTGTCAAATCCTTTTCTCCCCTTTTACTGGCTTCTACTGCCGCTTCTGCTAATACTACTCCTTCAACCTGATGTTCTCGATTAACTACAAAAATACTTGATATCCCTGCTTCTTGCATTTTTCTTAATGCAGTCCGGGGCCCGTCTTTAGGGTAAGCCACGTTACCAGCTTTTTTCATTACACTTTGAGCAGTAAGTACTTTGGACATATCAACATTTTCTACAAATTTTTCTACATATTCTGTCGCAGGATTTGTAAGTATTTCTTCCGGTGTGCCCTGCTGTACCACTTTTCCATCCTTCATTAAAATAATTCTATCTCCCAATTTTATAGCTTCATCTAAATCATGGGTAATAAATACTATGGTTTTTTGCACCCTGTTTTGCAGTGCAATAAGCTCATCTTGCATTTCTCTTTTAATTAAAGGGTCCAATGCACTAAAGGCTTCATCCATCAATAATATATCGGGATCCACGGCCAGAGCCCTGGCCAAACCTACTCTTTGCTGCATTCCGCCACTAAGTTGATCCGGATAACTATCCTCCCAACCTTTTAAACCAACCAGTTCAAGGGCTTGTTTAGCCTTTTCTTGCCTGGTCGCAGAATCCACTCCCTGAATTTCTAAACCATATTCCGCATTTTCTAAAACGGTTTTATGGGGAAATAGGGCAAACCTTTGAAATACCATCGCAAATTTTTTTCTTCTTATTTCACGTAATTCATCCAATGACATTGCTGTTACTTCCTGACCATCAACATAAATTTTACCAGCTGTCGGCTCAATAAGTCTATTTAAACAACGAATTAATGTAGATTTACCACTACCTGACAAACCCATTATTACTAAAATTTCTCCTTTATATACTTCAAAGGAAACTCCACCTACACCAACAGCTTGTCTGGTCTTGTTCATTATTTCGTCCTTAGTTAAACCTTTATTAAGTAATTCGACAGCTTTTTGAGCATTATTCCCAAAGACTTTAATTAAATTTTCTACCTTTATTTTTGGCATAATCTATTCCTCTTTTCATTTTTTGCATAATACTTCCATAACAACCCACAACCTACATTCTATCATGGGAGTTTTTAGTAATCAAACTTTATAAAATAGGCTGAGTTTTTGTGTATTCCATTTTTCTTACTTATTTTTACCTATTTTTTAATATGGTAACGATAACTACCTAAAATGGAATAAAGGCAAAAATAAAAGCCATTTACAATTGTATGTTGGAAATTTTTTTATTAGGTGATAAAGATGGATTAATACATAGAAAAAATGAGTAAACAGGAGTAAATTACTTGAATAGTATTATAAATCATTTAAATACAAGATACTTTTATTTTTTCTTTGTTTATGATAAAATATAAGCAAACAACTTTAATTTATATGTCAAGTTGACTATAAATTTAAAATTCTTGAAAGGGGGAATCATATGGCATACAAGCTTGATTTTGCAATCAAGAAATTTATTCATGATTTAAACCAAAAAATCCAGGAAGCAAAAGAAACCGGTAAAAGTCAAGATTATTTAGAGGGTTTAAATAATGCACTAAAGATTATGTTAGATACTGAAGAATGTATCGGTAAGTTGAATTAGATTAAATATACTTTCTGCTAAAATCGTGTTCTTTTGCATTTGAATTATACATTTCATATAAAAAAGGTGTAAGAATAATGGCTTACACCTTTTTTCATTTCTTATCCTTTCATATGCATTAATTCCCTGTAAATTTATTAATCATTTCTGAACTTACCAGGATAAAGATTCATATTATATAGTAGAAAATGTACCGGAAGGAGAGTTCATAAATATGAATACTATCCCTTGGCCATGGTATAATACCCATGTTCACTTTTATTCCAATCGAACTACTGTTAATGATAATCATAGCCATTCCATGCGGGGTGTAACTTTTCCCGCAGTAGGAGGATTTGATAATCATGTTCATCTCTAACTCCAAAATTATTTTTCTCCTTCTCTACTTCATTAATTATTTAATTACTAGGTAACTTAACCATTCCCAATAAAGCCCTATAAGGACCCGGTGTACCAGGAGGAATAAAGGCTACTCTATCTCCAGGTTTGACCCAACCATCTTCTAAAGATGATGCTAGACCATTTACAAATACCGCTTCAATCATATTTAATGGAAGTCCCAGCGTTTTGGCAAGATCAGAGGCTGAACACTCTTTTTCTAAACTATGATAAAAGGGAAAGGATAATCCTCTTTCATCACATACCTTTTTAAGAAAAGAAAAACACCTTATCTCAACATCTTTTTGGTTTGTCATTTTTCTCCCTCCATACTTTTTCCTTGAGGTTAGGTTTTCACTAAAGAGAATTATTATATTATTTCATATTTTTTTAAAGTTTCTTCACGGGGTATACCAAATTCATCCCAACCACGATATTCATAATATTGACCCAACATTTCTCCCAAATGGGGCAAGTTATCACCAGCTCCTCCTGTTCCCCTCTTATGACTTAATATTCTATAAGGTAAAACATCATCCTTTCTAGTTAGACCACACTTAACATTATATACTTTTTTTAAATTCACAATTCTTGCACCTATTTCTAAAAATTCTTCCCTAGTTATATGCCAACCGGTTACTAAATTTAACCATTCAACTATGGTTTTAATTGTCTCATCACCTAAACCAAAAATAATAAATTTACAGCCTGTAAGGGAATCAAAAAGAGCCATTAAATCTTGAAGTTTAGCAACCAATTGGGCCTTACCCCGAATTGTAAAACGATCAAGGGTTTCAGGATAACCTAATTCAGCCATAGATATACCATCTTCAAATTCATAAGAGAAAGCATTTAAGTGACAAGCACCCCGGGCACTTGTTGCATAAGCCAGTGCATTACTATATTTAGCCCTAGGATCATGAGCAGGAAGGTCCAAACCTTTAACATGAACAACCAATTCCTGAGCTAGACCTCCTATCTTTTCAGCGGCTCTTCTAGTTCCTTCTCCTAATAGATAACCTAAATCTTCTCTAACCGCTATTTTATGAATCATTTTAATCATGGCCTCGGCATTACCCCAATCCAGTTGAATGCCACCCAGCTGTCTTTCCGTTATGATTCCTCTTTCATAGGCTTCCATAGCAAAAGAAATAGCCGCACCGGTACTAATGGTATCAAGTCCGTACCGGTTACATAACTCGTTGGCTTTGGCTATAGCTTCTAGGTCATCTATTAAACAGTTAGAACCTAACATCCCTATGGTTTCGTATTCTGGAGCAGCCCCTTCTACTCCTCTATATGGTCCTGATTCTACTTTTACTTCTCGACCACAACCAATTACACATTGAGCACAATGGTATTTTTTAACAAATAAGGTTTTTTTAAGCATTTCCCCCGATACTTTTTCCACCGAAGGAAAGGACCCTTCAGTCCAATTTTTTACCGGCAAATCTCCAATAGCTTCTACTGTTTCCAAACCTACTGCAGTACCGTAATCACTAAGAAGTTCAGTGTTTTTTCTTATTTTTCCAGCCCAATTGCGGATAGACTCTTTTAATTTTTCCGGCTCTACAATAGGGGGGCGTAAATTACCTTTTTTTACAACTATAGCCTTTAAATTTTTAGAACCCATCACAGCTCCAACCCCACAACGGCCGGCAGCCCTACCATCCTTCCCATCATTCATAATAGCGGCTATACGAACAAGGTTTTCTCCCGCAGGACCTATACAACAGGTAACTATATCATTACCCAATTCTTCTTTTAATTTAAGGTCGAGGTCATAAGTATCTTCTCCCCAATAATTACTTGCATCTCTAATTTCTGCTTTCTTATTTTCTATATAAAGATAAACAGGTGAGGATGATTTACCAGTAATTATGATTCCATCAATACCTGCCCGTTTAAGCATTGTACCCCAGGTTCCACCGGAATTTGCCTCACCGTAGGCACCGGTTAAAGGAGATTTGGTTACCACCTGGTATCGTCCAAAGTTAGGTACATTAGTTCCTACCAACGGACCGGTCATAAATATTAAAACATTTTCGGGTCCAAGAGGATTAGTTGTCTCATTGGTTTCCTCAAAAAGAATTTTTGCTCCCAACCCACTCCCACCGATAAATTTCTTTAAAACTTCTTCACTAAAAGCCTGGTTACTTATTTGCTGTGTAGTTAAATCTACCCTTAAAAATCGACCCATATATCCACCGATCATTTGCGTCCCCCTCTCTAAAACTTAACCACCACACAATGGTGTAAGTAATTTTATGTTGGATTGGTCCTCTATGATATCAGTAAATGAAGCTAACTTACCATTAACTACTAAGATGGCCCTCGGTTTACCTTTTATTAATAAACCTTCTTCCTGCATTTTTTCCAATAACCCGGGATAATCTTGATAAAGTTTATGGAGTACTTCCTCAAAAGTTGCCTGGTTTTGAGATAAGTTTACCCTTACCCTTTCTTGGTTCAATAATTTATTAAATGGCGGTCCTAGTTTTAAATAGACTTCCATAAATCACCACCCCACTAACCGACAACTTTAAATTTATTATATATATGTTTCTCACTCCAGTGTTAATTTTCCTGCCAAAAATCCACTTATAAGTAAGTAATAGGCACCCTTATCAATATAGAATAGGATAGATTTTGGTTTTCTAATACATTAAAAACCAGGCCTGTTGGCCTGGTCTTATTTTTATCTTCTTACTATTCTTTTGGATTTTCCCAATCTAATTTCAATTCACCATTTCGGAAATCAATTGCTAGATGAGCTCCGTCAAAAATTTCACCACTAATTAATGCTCTGCCAATTAAAGTTTCTACATTTCTTTGCAGGAAACGTTTCAACGGCCTAGCTCCAAAAACCGGATCATAGCCTTCTTCAGCAATAAATTCTTTCGCTTTATCTGTGAGTTCTACGGTAATATGACGGTCTGCAAGGCGATTCCTTAAGTCATTAATCAAGAGTTCCACAATCTGACCAATTTCTTTGGTATTAAGTGGTGTAAATAAAATAATATCATCTATACGGTTTAAAAATTCAGGACGGAAATGTAACCGGAGATCATTCATAACTTGGTCCCTAACTGTATCCCTTATTTCTCCATTTTCTTTTATTCCTTCTAAAAGATAGGTAGAACCAATGTTAGATGTCATAATAATAATTGTATTTTTAAAGTCAACTGTTCTACCGTGGGAATCGGTGATTCTTCCATCATCCAGAACCTGAAGCAGTACGTTAAAGACATCTTGATGGGCCTTTTCAATCTCATCTAAAAGAATAACAGAATATGGTTTTCTCCTTACTGCCTCTGTTAACTGGCCCCCTTCTTCATAGCCCACATACCCCGGAGGAGCCCCTATTAGCCTGGATACCGCATGTCTTTCCATATATTCACTCATATCGATACGAATGATATTTTCTTCTGAATCAAAGAGTGCTTCCGCTAAAGTTTTGGCCAGTTCTGTTTTACCGACACCTGTTGGACCTAAAAAGATGAAAGAACCTATGGGACGTCTCGGGTCTTTAATGCCTGCCCTGGCCCTGATTATAGCGTCACTCACCCGCTCCACAGCTTCAGATTGACCTACAACCCGTCTATGCAATATCTCATCGAGCTTTAATAGTTTTTCCCTTTCCCCTTCAACTAGTTTGGCTAAAGGAATACCAGTCCACCTGGAAATAATCCGGGCTATTTCTTCTTCAGTAACTTCTTCCCTTAATAGAGAATTGTCCTTTCGATTTTCCGCTAATTTTATTTCTTCTTCCGCCAGTCTTTTTTCTATCTGGGGAAGTTTACCGTATTTTAGTTCCGCAGCCCTATTAAGATCATAATCCCTTTCAGCCCTTTCTATTTCCTGATGTACCTGTTCCAGTTCTTCCCTTAACTTTTGTACAGACTGGATAGCATTTTTCTCATTCTCCCATTGAGCCTTCATACTTGCTAATTTTTCCTTCAAATCTGCTAATTCTTTTTGCAGTTGTTCTAAACGTTCCTGACTAGCTCTGTCTTTTTCCTTTTTAAGGGCCGCTTCTTCAATTTCCAACTGCATAACTCTCCTAGCAACTTCATCTAATTCAGCGGGCATAGAATCTATCTCTGTTCTGATTAAAGCACAGGCTTCATCTACCAGATCAATGGCTTTATCAGGTAAAAAACGGTCAGTAATATATCTATTAGATAGAACTGCCGCTGTTACCAGAGCATTATCATGTATTTTAACACCATGAAATACTTCAAAACGCTCCTTCAAACCTCTTAGGATAGAAATGGTATCTTCTACACTGGGTTCATCAACCATAACAGGCTGGAATCTTCTTTCCAGAGCAGCATCTTTTTCAATATATTTCCGGTATTCATCTAGGGTAGTGGCTCCTATACAATGCAATTCTCCTCTAGCTAACATTGGCTTAAGCATATTTCCTGCATCCATGGCACCTTCAGTTCTTCCTGCACCGACAATATTATGAATTTCATCAATAAATAGAATTATTTGGCCCTCACTATTTTTAACTTCCTGTAAAACTGCCTTTAACCTTTCTTCAAATTCTCCCCTGTATTTAGCACCGGCAACCAGTGCCCCCATATCTAAAGAAAAAATTTTCTTATCCCTTAATCCTTCCGGGACATCACCCCTTACGATGCGGTGGGCAAGGCCCTCAACTATGGCAGTTTTACCTACACCTGGCTCACCAATCAATACAGGATTATTTTTTGTTTTCCGGGATAAAATTCTGATTACATGGCGAATTTCACCATCCCGGCCAATTACAGGGTCTAGTTTATTAGTCCTGGCATCTCTAACTAAATCATGACCATATTTCTCTAATGCTTCATAAGTAGCTTCCGGGTTATTACTGGTTACCCTCTGATTACCTCTAACATCGGTTAATGCTTTTAAGAAGCGGTCCCTGGTAATACCGAAGGTTTGAAAAACTTTCCCTAGATTTGTATTGGCCACTTCCTCAATCATAGCCAGGAAAAGGTGCTCAACGGAAATGTATTCATCTTTTAGTCTTTTGGCTTCCTCTTCAGCCTTTACTAAAACGTTATTTACTTTGCTACTTACATATATTTTCCCCGCTTCCCGACCGGGCCCTGAAATTTTGGGCTTAGTCTCCAGAATTCTTTCTACTTGGTTTTGGAAGCTTTCAGTAGGGATATCCATCTTTTTAAGTAATCTTGGGATTAATCCTTCCTGTTGTTCCAGTAAGGTTATGACTAAATGTTCTAAATCAATTTCTGGATTACCATATTTTAGAGCTTTGCTTTCCGATTGGTGTAAAGCCTCAATTGATTTTTGAGTTAAACGGTTAAGATCCATCTTATTCCCTCCTTTAAACTACCATTTTTTTAAACGTTTTATTTCCTTTCTCAACTCTTCAATTTCATCCAGTAAATCTAGTACTAAACCCACACCTATCCAGTTAATTCCTAAATCCCTGCGTAACCTAATCATCTTTTGTACTTTTAGGATCTCTTCTCTTTTAAAACGTGGGTTATCCATTCGGCCACTATAATTTATTAGACCCAGTTCCATTAATTTAACTAACAAACCTGGATGGACACCGGCCTCAATAGCAAATTGCTCTAAAGTTAAACCATCTTCTTTTAAGTAGCTAGGACATTGATAATGAATTATTAATTGATATCTTTTAGTCATATACCGCTCCCCCCTTGCTCATTTCGGGGTTGAAAGGAAGATAATTGTGCTAATCGTTCCACTAACTCTTTTTCCTGGGGAGTTAAATTTTTAGGTATAGCTATTTTTACTACCACATACAAATCCCCTGTTCCTGACTTTTTAGGAATCCCTTTACCTCTCAGCCTGAAACGCTGATCACCTTGAGTTCCGGCAGGGATGTTCATTTGCACTTTTCCATCCATAGTAGGAATATCCACTTTTGCACCCAAGATGGCTTCCCAGGGGGTTAATTTTATTTCCGTAATTAAATCTGCCCCATCAACTTTAAAGATTTTATGAGGTGCAATATGGACTTTCAAATATAAATCCCCCGGAGGGCCACCTCCTATACCTGGATTACCCTGCCCTTTGAGACGAATTCTATTACCATCCAGTGTTCCTTTAGGAATTTTAAGATCATAATGCTTTAGAGAACGTTTCAATTGCCCGTCGGGTTGTTCTTCAATTACCTGTAGTTGTATACTCTTAGTAGTTCCATGATAAGCTTCCTCCAGGGTTATAGTTAGATCAGTTTCCCTGTCTTCACCTTTTTGGGACCAGCTTCTGGCCTGACCGGTCCCGGAAGAAAAACCTTCAAAGCCGCCCATACCACCGCCAAAAATTTCCTTAAAAAAGTCACTAAAATCAAAGCCGCCAAAGTCGGAGCCAGTAGTATAATAAAATCCACCTGTTCTACCACCGGTTCCTGCTTTATTGTAAGTGTATTCCCATCCTGGAGGTGTCTTAAAATCCTGACCAGCTTTCCAATTAGAACCTAGTTGGTCATACAGTTTCCTTTTTTCCGGATCTTTTAAAACTTCATAAGCTTCATTGATCATCTTAAATTTTTCTTCCGCTTCCGGAGATTTGTTAACATCGGGATGATACTTCCGGGCAGCCTTCCGGAAAGCCGCCTGGATTTCTTTTTGGGTTGCTTCCCGGGAAACCCCTAAAATTTGATAATAATCCTGGTATTTAACACTCAAATTTCACACCTCCTTAAGGCTAATCCTGCCCTTAACTTAATAAGAGCAGGATTAAAAATCAGTTTATTTTTCTGTAAACTCAGCATCAATTACATCATCATTGCCTGTATTGGTACTGGTTTGATTATCAGCAGCTTGTTTTTCAACTTCTGCAGTTAACTGATATAATGTTTGCTGTAAGTCTGCTGTTAACTGGCGTAGTTTTTCAATAGATTCTTTTTGTTTTACTACATCCCTTATGTCGGAAATCAGTGTTTCAATTCTTCCTTTAATATGGACAGGAACATTATCACCTAATTCTTTAAGATTCCTTTCTGCCTGGTAAATTAAAGTATCCGCCTGGTTCACTGCATCTATATACTCCCGTTTTTTCTTGTCCTCTTGAGCATTTTGTTCCGCCTCTTTAATCATCTTGTCAATTTCATCTTGGGCTAAATTTGTTGATCCACTTATAGTTATTTTTTGTTCTTTACCTGTTTTTTTATCCCGGGCGGTAACGTTCAGGATACCATTGGCATCAATATCAAAGGTTACTTCAATTTGGGGAACTCCTCTAGGAGCAGGTTCAATACCTTCCAGCTTGAATTGTCCAATTTTACGGTTATCAGCAGCCATTTCCCTTTCACCCTGTAGTACCACTATATCTACTGCCGGTTGATTATCCTCGGCTGTAGAAAATATTTCTGTCTTTTGCACGGGAATGGTTGTATTTCTCTCGATTAACTTGGTCATAACTCCACCCATGGTTTCTACTCCCAGGGATAGGGGGGTTACATCCAGCAACAAGACATCTTTTATTTCTCCTGTCAGTACAGCAGCTTGAATAGCTGCACCTACAGCTACTACCTCATCGGGGTTTACTGACATATTAGGGTCTTTACCACCGGTTAGTCTTTTTACTAGTGCTTGCACTGCAGGAATTCGAGTTGAACCACCTACTAGAATTACCTGGTCAATGTCACTCTGACTAATCTTAGCATCTTCCATAGCTTGTTTAACAGGATTAACTGTTTTGTCAATAATATCCTTAACCATATCTTCAAATTTAGCCCTGGTTAAGGTTAATTCCAGGTGTTTGGGGCCATTACTGTCGGCACTAATAAAGGGTAGACTAATACTGGTTTGTTGGGTTGAGGATAATTCAATTTTCGCTTTTTCTGCTGCTTCATATAGTCTTTGTAAAGCCTGGCGATCTTTGCTCAGGTCGATTCCCTGGTCTTTTTTGAATTCATCTATCATCCATTCCACAATTCTCCTGTCAAAATCATCTCCACCCAGGTGAGTATCCCCAGCTGTTGCTTTAACTTCGAACACTCCATCACCTACATCTAACAAAGAAACGTCAAAAGTTCCTCCACCCAGGTCATAGACTAAAATAGTTTCATTTTTATTTTTTTCAAAACCATAAGCTAAAGCCGCTGCTGTAGGTTCATTAATAATCCGCAGGACATTTAACCCGGCGATTTTACCAGCATCTTTGGTTGCCTGTCGCTGAGCATCATCAAAATAGGCGGGAACTGTAATAACCACATCAGTAACTTTTTCTCCCAGGTATTTAGAAGCATCATCCACCAGCTTCCTTAAAACCTGGGCACTAATTTCTTCAGGAGAAATCAGTTTGCCATTTATATCAAAACGCACACTATCATTTGGTCCTTTTACAACTTTATACGGAACCCTGGAAATTTCAGACTCAACTTCAGAATACTTTCTGCCCATAAATCTTTTTACGGAAAAAATTGTGCCCTGGTGGTTTAAAATAGCCTGCCTTTTTGCCAGCTGACCAGTTAGTCTATCTCCATTTTTTGTATAGGCAACAACGGAAGGAGTAGTTCTTCCTCCTTCTGCATTAGAGATAACTACCGGTTTGCCACCTTCCACAACTGCTACTACTGAATTAGTAGTACCTAAATCAATACCTACTGCCTTTGCCATTTTAAATAACCTCCTCTGAAAAAATTTTTTAACCATCTTTCTGCTGCAAAAATTTTATATAATTTATACCCCAAAAAATTCAGTTTAAATACTTTTTGGTCAAGAAAGGTCAAAAAGTAAATCTACTTGTATTATAAACTAAAGGTCAATAAAGGTCAATAGGTCAGTATTAGTCAAATAAATTCTATTTTTTTAACCCTAAATAAATAGGCGACTGCTTTAAAACAGTCACCTATAAATATCCCTCTTCAGGGTTGCGGAAATTAGATTCATCAATAGTTAAAGCATGATCAATTTCTTTAAGCATCAGTTCTTTATCCCCGGGAAGCTTGCCGTTTACACGCCAGTAATTAGATGCATGATCACTTAATAAATAGCTATCTATTCCCGTTAAATTCTCAATAAACAATCTAGTTTCACTTAGTGCTTCGTGGGGAGTAAGCAATCCAAATCGTCCATCTTTATACATTTGGTGCATAAATGTACCAGGAAAAGGCATAAAGGTTCTTAACCTAATAAAATCAGGATTAATCTTATTAATAACCCTGGCACTGTTTAAAGCATGTTGTTTCCAGAGCTCTCTTCCCCCTACACCAACCATAATATACTCACTGAGTTCTATTCCGGCATCTTTAATAAATTTCCCCGCTTTAATTATTTCTTCCGAATTTGTTCCTTTATTGATTAACTTTAAAACTTCATCATCTCCTGATTCCATCCCGGAATGAAGCCGTTTTAAACCCGCTTCTCGTAGTTGTTTTAATTCTTCTAATGTTTTCAATACAATAAAACGAGCCGAACCATATAATGTTATTCTTTCAAGGTCAGGAAAAAGCTCCTTTGTATACTTAAAAATTTCCACTAAATCCTTAGTCTTCATTAAGATAGTATTACCATCTGCAAAAAATACCGTTTTGACACTATTACCATAATAATCTTTAGCCATATCCAAGTCTTCTTTTATCTCTCTTACCGGCCTGATTTTAAATTTTTTATCCCGGTACATTGTGCAAAAATTGCATTTATTGTGGGGACAACCAATAGTAGCCTGGATAATTAAACTATTGGCTTCACTGGGTGGCCTATAAACTAATCCCTGATAGCGAATAATATCCCCTCCTAACTAAAAACTATTTTAATCTAAAAGCTTCTTCTAATAAAGGTAATACCTCTTTTACATCACCAACTAAACCAAAATCTGATACTTTGAAGATTTCTGCCTGTTCATCTTTATTAAGGCTAATTATCAACCCTGCATCCTTCATCCCACAAATATGGTGGGTTGCTCCTGATATACCAAAGCCCAGGTAAATTTTAGGTCTAACACTTTTGCCACTGGTCCCAATCATCATATGTTCTCCAGGGGCCCAACCCTCATCTATCGGCGGACGGGTACAGGCAACTGCACCACCTAATCTTTCAGCTATTTTCTCTAAAAGCTGCCAGTGCTCTTTATCACCTACACCCCAACCTCCACAAACAACTATCTCCGCTTCCTCTAAAGGTACACCTTTAGGTTCTTCACGGCATAAACTAAGGGGTTTTAACACTGGTTTTAATTTATCAAGGAAGTTTAAATCTATATCTACTATTTCCCCGGAAGCCTCTGTTTTATCAGGTTTGTTTAAAATCCCCGGCTTAATTGTGGCCATTTGAGGTCTATGCTTAGGACATAAAATATCTCCTAAAACTTTACCACCAAAAGCAGGAACAACTGCTATCAAGTTATCCTGATCATCTAGTTTTAATTCTATACAGTGGGCAGCTACCCCGGTTTTTACCTTGGCTGCTACCATGGGAGCCAGTTGAGAACCTAAGTATGTTGCACCCATTAAAAATATATGGGGGTCATTTTCCTTAATTAACTGTTCTAATATGACACCATAGTATTCAGGATGATAAAGCTTTAACCTGGGATCTTCAGCTATATATACTTCTTGAGCACCATATTCTAATACTTTTGGGGCTAATCCCCGAACATCAGACCCAATTATAACAGCAACTACTTGTCCGGGCTTTTGCATGTTGTTTTTTATTCTAATGGCTTCCCCCAATAATTCCAGGGAAACATTAGCAATTTTACCTTCTGCATGTTCAATATAAACCCAGATATCTTTATTCATTTAGTTTTGCCCCCCTTCACAACCTAATGTAAACTTTTCTACATTTATACCATTGGCTCTAAGCTTCTCAATAATAAATTGTACCAGTTCTTCTTTAGAACCTTTTACCAGTTCACCTTTACGCCCTATTTCAGGGGTAAATATTTCACCAGGTTGAGTTGGTGAGCCTGCAAGCCCCACATAGTTTTCATCTAACTCTAAATCGGCAAAAGTTAAGATTGTAAAGGGTTTTTTCTTAGCTTTCATAACACCCATGATTGTGGTATACCGCGGCTTATTGATTTCCCGGGAAACAGCCATAACCATAGGTAACCTACCTGCCCATTCCATATAGCCGTTTTCAATTTTTGTTTTGATATAAATATCATCGGGATTCTTAATGTTACACTCTATAACTCCCCAGAGGTGGGGTAAATCCAGCCACTCCCCAAGTTGGGAAGAAACTTGAGCAGTTGCACCATCACCACTTTCTGTGCCAGTAAGTACTAAATCTGCACCACCAATTTTTTTGATGCCCTGAGCTAAAACATAAGAGGTAGCTAAAGTATCCGCACCGGCAAATTTTTTATCACTTAACAAATATGCTTCATCAGCCCCCATAGCTAAACCTTCTTGAATAGTTTCTTTAGCATTGGGAGGAGCCATACTCATAAGAATTACTTTTCCACCATATTGTTCTTTAATTTTAAGTGCTTCTTCAATAGCATGTTTATCAATAGGATTAATAATAGTAGGGATTCCTTCTCTGACAATAGTTTTATTAACAGGATCTATTGTTATTTCATTATATTTTTCAGGATCAGGAATAGGCTTAACACAGACAACGATATTCAAACCCATAATTACACCTTCTTTCTATATAATGTTAATATAAACCCAGGGACCGTACTGGTCCCCGGAAATATCTACAGATTTGCTTAAGTTTCTACTTTTCTCAACCTTAATCTAGTGAAGGGAACCTAAAACTGAACCTAGCTCAGTTTTTTTATTTCCCCTTGAGGGTACTTCCGGCAATAATAAGTTTTTGAATAACTGAAGTACCACCAGAAGGAATAGATACTAAAGCATCTCTCAAGAATCGTCCAACGGGATATTCGTTGATAATACCATATCCACCCATTAAATCCATTGTAGTTTTAGCTGCACGGGAAGCGGCTTCAGTGGCAAAAAGTTTAGCTACGGAAAACTCTGTTGCACAAGGTAAACCTGCATCCTTCATACTAGCTGCCCTGTAAGTTAAAAGATTTGCAGCTTCATAATCGACACGAATATCAGCAATCATCAATTGCATTGCCTGTAGTTTAGCAATAGGTTTACCATAAACAATACGTTCATTAGAAAATTTAACAGCTTCTTCAACACAACCTCTGAGAATACCAACACAAATAGCAGCCATACCGGCCCGTCCGATTTCGGAAATGGTGCTCATAGCTATTCTAGCCCCATCTCCTTCTTTACCTAACATTTGCCCGGCATCAAGTTTAACATCAACACAATTGACATCACCAGTAACCGAACCCCGTAATCCCAATTTATTCTCTTTGCGACCTGGGGTATGGCCTTCTGTATCTCCATCAATAATAAATGCTGTTAAAATGGGACGTCCTTTTTCATCAGTACCTGTTCTAACTGTCCAGACATCAACATCTGCAACATGAGAGTTAGTAATAAAGCATTTACGGCCATTTAATACCCACTTGCCATCTTTGAATTCACCTGTAGCTTTTTGGCCCATAAAGTCTGAACCACCACCAGGCTCAGTTACTGATAGGCCTCCAATTTTCTTGCCAGCACATAAATCAGGTAAGTATTTTTGTTTTTGCTCCTCTGTTCCATAATAAAGAATAGCAGCTACACCTAAATGGTGAGTCATCATAGCAATACCAAGACCTGCGGAATACCGAGATATTTCCTCTAAACAAATTGCCCTTTCTACCCATCCTAAGCCAGCACCGCCATATTCTTCAGGAACGAAAATACCGCAAATACCCATTTCCCCCATCATAGGAAAAAGTTCCACGGGACAAACATCTTTTTCATCCCACTCAGCTGCTTTAGGAGCAACTTCATTTTCTACAAACTCCCTAACCGCTTTACGCAACATTTCCTGTTCTTCAGTAAATTT
>JASKKI010000109.1 GCA_030154225.1 Clostridia bacterium
AGCTTGGATTCTAACGGCAATCCGAGAAGGACATCGTTAGAAGATATTTCTGACAAAGGCTTAAAAGTTAGTTTTCGAGTCTGACATTTCCCACGAAGTTAATTTACTAGGTCTGACATACCAGGTTGGTAGTCTTTTACGTCTGACAACTACTCACAAGTCTAGCTTGTGCGTCTGATACAAAATTTTCTCCTGCACACATTTTTCAGACGCGTAATGCTAACTCCGAAGTATATCAGACGTGTAATGTTACCCAGAAATATGTCAGACGTTCTAAGTTCACCCAAAAGTTTTGTCTGACCCCATAATTAACCAAAAAGTTAAGAAATCTTTTGAGAATATTGACAATTTAATGTGGGAGAAATAGAATTAAGGTATAAGTATGTAATATTACAATATTTTCTCCGAGTTTGTAATCCTGTGGATTGTTTATCTATGGATTATAAACCGATAGGGTATCGGCGGAAACTACGATGCCTCCACATGGAAAGGAGACCTTTAAAATATTTTGGAGGTGTAGCATAAGATGAGTAAAGTATTAGTAACTGATGCTAATAAATGCATTGGTTGTAGAATTTGTGAACAATGGTGTAGTATGACTCATTTTAATGTGGTAAATCCTAAAAAATCAAGAATCACAGTTACTAGAAGTCATGAAGATTATATGGATTATCCGGTTGCCTGCCGGCAATGTGAAGATACACCATGTATAAAAGCATGTCCGGAAAAAGTCAGTGCTTTAAGTAAGGATGAAAATACCGGAGCCATTAAAGTAAATGAAGAAAAATGTATAGTATGCAAAATGTGCATTAAGGCCTGTCCATATAATGCCATTAAAATTCATCCCACAGAAAAGTATGTTCTTATCTGCGATCTTTGTGGAGGGGACCCCCAATGTGTAAAACACTGTCCGGAAGAAGCACTTTTCTATTTAGAAAGGGAAGAAGCAGATAAGTTAGTAGCAGCTACAAAGGAGGGTGAATAAGATGACTAAAAGTGGTATCGCAGGACAACTGTTAAGAGTCAACCTTACCGATAAAAAGGTAACTAGAGAAGAACTTTCTTTAGATATGTTTATTGAATATTTGGGTGGCCGTGGTTTATCAGCTTATTATCTAAACAAAGAAGTTCATCCTAAAACTGATGGGCTAAGTGAAGAGAACAAATTAATATTTTTTAACGGTCCATTCTCCGGTACAATGGTCCCAGGTAACAATAAAATAAATGTTGCTTTCAAATCACCCCTGACTAACACTTATTCCTATTCATTGGCCGGTGGACATTGGGGACCTGAATTAAAATATGCAGGTTATGATGGTTTAATTATTGAGGGAAAATCAGAAGAACCTGTTTATATTTGGATAGATGACGATAAAGTAGAAATTCGGTCAGCTAGTAATTTATGGGGTAAAACAATACCGGAGACAGATAAGCTTCTTAAAGAAGAGTTGGGTGGAGATAGTAAAATCCATGTAGCCTGCATTGGACCAGCTGGCGAAAATTTAGTTAAAATAGCTTGTATAACAAATGATGTCTACCGCGAGTTCGGTCGGGGTGGATGTGGAGCAGTAATGGGATCAAAAAACTTAAAAGCAATTGCAGTAAGAGGATCAAAAGATGTTGAAGTCTATGATTCCGAAGGCTTAAAAGAATTAGTAAATAAATTATATGAGAATTATAAAAAACATCCTGTAGCTCAGATACGAAGAAAATATGGCACAAATGAGTTAGTTGAAAAAATTAATAATAATGGATTTATGTGCACCAAAAACTTTACTGAAGGTTACTCTGAAGTGAATAAAGAATTTGAAGGGGCATCTTTCCGTGAAAAAGCTGTATTTAATGATACTGCCTGTTATGCTTGTCCCATTGCCTGTGGAAAAAACTGCATAAAAGTATCAACGAAGTATGGTGAAATAAAACTGGAAGGACCTGAGTTTGAAACGTTAGGTTTATTAGGAACTAATTGTGGTTTAACCAATTGGGAAGATGTATTGCAAGTATCCGCGGTTTGTGATGTTTTAGGTATGGATTCTATTTCTGCAGGTGGTTGTGTATCCCTGGCCATGGAATGTTTTGAAAAAGGGATTCTAAACTTAGAGGATACAAATGGATTAGAATTAAAGTTTGGTAATGGAGAAGCAGAAGTAGAACTTCTTAAAATGATTGCAAATCGAGAAGGAATAGGTGCAGACTTAGCAGAAGGAGTAGCTTTTGCTGCTAATAAATGGGGTGCTCCTGATTTAGCTATGCATTCAAAAGGTATGGGCTTCTCTGTATATGATCCAAGAGGTTCTAAGGGAATGGCTTTAACCTATGCAACTTCACCTAAAGGTGCTCATCATATGTTGGCACCGGTTTTCGGCCCGGAGATTGCAGCTGGCAACCTTGGTGAAGAAAAAGGAAAAGCAACACTGGTAAGAGATACTCAACTTAACTTCTGTATTCTTGATTCTCTAGGTATTTGCTCAACTTGCCAAACCGGTTTACCGAGGCCGTCGCAAATTGAAGCATTTAAGCTAGTAACTGGTTACGATATGACTGAGAAAAAACTACTATTTAATGCTGAAAGAATTATGAATTTAGAAAAAATGTATAATGTAAGAAATGGTTTTTCTAGAAAAGATGACACATTGCCCAAAAGATTTCTTGAGGAACCCCTTCCCAGTGGTAAATGTAAAGGGCAAACAGTTAATTTAGATGTTATGTTAGATGAATATTATGATCTTATGGGTTGGGATAATAATGGTATTCCCACTCCAGAAAAACTAGAAGAACTAGGACTTGACTAAGACTTACCCCCTTAAATTAATATAAATATTCTTCTTATATCCTCCTCTTTTACCACAAGCTTTTAGCTTGTGGTATTTTTGTGTGTAGGAATTGGTGATGAACTTGATGGGTTAATTAACTTAGATCTAATGACTGTTACCGGCAAAACTTTTAGAGAAAACATAGACCCTTTGAAAACTCTAATTGTGATATAATTAGATCAGTTGAAAATGCTTATGCCAAACAAAGCAGTTTAGTAATCCTAAAAGGTAATCTGGCACCAAAAGGATGTGTTGTTAAGCAAACAGCTGTTGCGGAAAAAATGAAAAAACATTCAGGTCCTGCTATTTGTTTTAATACTGAGGAAGAAGCTACCGATGCAATTTATCAAGGGGTTGTTAAAGAAGGTCATGTAGTAGTTATCCGATATGAAGGAGTTCACCCTAAACCTAAAATTACGGAAGGCTGTCAGGTTCGTTATGCTAGAAACGTGTCTTCAGCAGATGAAGGTGTAATACTTAAATAGTTTTTAGCTCCTCTTAATATAGGTAAGCCTAACTGATCTAGTTAGGCTTGCCCTTTTAAAAAATGGCTTCATTATTTTGTAATATTAGGAGATGTTAATTTATGAACTTATTATTGGAATTATTTATAACTTTTTTTAGAGTAGGTGCTTTTACCTTTGGTGGGGGTTATGCCATGATACCTCTGATTCAATATGAAGTGTGTGATAATAAAAAATGGATAAAGGAAGAAGATATTGTAGATATTTTAGCTCTGGCCCAATCAGTACCTGGGGCAATTGCTGTTAATTCATCAACATTTATAGGTTATAGAATAGCAGGTATCAGAGGAGCTATTGCTGCTACTTTTGGTGTTGTATTACCTTCATTTTTAATAATTTTGGGATTAGCAGGTTTGTTACTAAAATACGGTGATAATGTGATTTTAGGAAAAATATTTTATGGTATTCGGGCTGTGGTAGTTTCTTTGATTTTAGCTGCTGTTTATAAACTATACAAATCCTGCCTTATTGATTATTGGACAGTAATTATCGCTATACTAGCTTTTGTCTTGTTAATCATTTTTAATATTCATCCCATTTTTGCTATTATTTGCGGAGCAATTGTAGGTCTGATACTGTATCACAATACACAACAGAATCTCAAAACTAAAGGAGGCAATTAATTGTGGTCTATTTGCAGTTATTATTTTCTTTTTTTAAGATAGGGCTATTTAGTTTTGGGGGTGGGTATGCCATGATACCCCTTATCCAAAAGGAGATAGAAAGTCATAATTGGCTTACTGCTAAACAATTTATTGATATCATCGCTGTTGCAGAAACTACACCTGGTCCGATAGCTATTAATTCAGCAACTTTTGTAGGTTTCAAAGTAGCGGGATTTTATGGGGCTTTGATTAGTACCTTAGGGGTTTGTTTACCCACTTTTTTCATAGTTGTACTTTTATCAAAGGCTGTTAGTAAATTTAGTGAACATCCCGTTATGAAAGGGATGTTATATGGAATTAGACCTGTGGTTCTTAGTTTGATTTTATTAGCTGCAATTTTTGTTGGAAAAACAGTATTATTTTCTAAAGATAGTTTATTAGGGTTGGATTGGATTAGTGTGGGTATAGCTTTTTTTAGTTTTTTAGGGGTGGTTAAATTTAAATTACATCCTATTTTATTGATTGTAATTGCCGGAATTGGAGGAGCATTTTTATACTAACTCCTAACGTTTTTTACATATACCGTAGGCTTACTAATAAATATTGCCATAATTCCTATTACTATCCAAATGACGGAAAGTAGAAAAAAATTCTACCCTTTACGGACAATTTCTAATGCAATTGTTGGGGGGTTTGTTGCTGTACCTTTTTGGTCACCTGGATCCATTGCATATTTATCTATTTGAGGTTAAGATATTTTTAAAGGATTCTTCGGAGGAATAAAGAATATCAGTAAGGTAGATATTCCATCTGGAAAGGCGGAAGGAAGGATGTATACAAGTAGATTAAAAGATCCCTTTATTGACAAGCTTTTTGCCGCTATTCTATTACTTGAAAATGAAGAAGAATGTTATCGTTTTTTTGAAGATATCTGTACAGTCAGTGAGTTGAAGGCTATAGCTCAAAGGTTGGAGGTGGCCAAAATGCTTGCTGAAGATAGAACATATACAGATATTGCCAATGAGACCGGTGCTAGTACTGCCACGATAAGTAGAGTAAAAAGATGTTTGAATTATGGTGCCGATGGTTATAAACTTATTTTAGAAAAATTAAAGGAAAAGAATGAGGAATAAGGGAGTTGGTCGAATGTTAGTCATACCGGCCATGGATATACGGTGTGGCAAGTTTGCTCATTTATTATCTGTACCCGTTTGGGAGGATTTAGTGGGAAAAGATGATCCTGTTGAGGTTGCCGACTGGTGGAAAAACCAGGGAGCTAATATGTTACATATTACAGATTTAGATGGCTCTTTTACGGGAATACCTGAGAATTTAGATGTAATTAAAGAAGTTGTAAACAATGTAGGTATTTCCCTTCAAGTAGCCGGTGGTATTCGTTCTTTAAATCATATCGAAGAAGTATTAAAAATAGGTGTATCCAGGGTAGTTTTGGGTACAATACCTGCTAGAGATTCTGAACTTATTGGACAGGCTTGTAAAGAGTTTAAGGACCAGGTGGCAGTTGGAATTGAGGGCAAAAATAATATGGTCGCCATAGAGGGTTGGAACCAACCTACTGATTGGACAATATTAAGAATGGCTCAGTATTTAAAAGAGTTAGGAGTAAATAGGGTTGTATTCAATGATACCCGGAGAGATGGTTCGTTAAAAGGACCAAACCTTGAAGTTGCTCGGGAAGTAGCCCAAGAAACAGGCCTAAAAGTAATTTTATCTGGTGGAGTATCTTCCCTTGTAGATTTAAGAGAGGTTGCCAAGTTATCTTCAGTTGGCATAGAAGGTGTAATTGTTGGCAAGGCCCTTTATACCGGTAATATAATATTTAATGAAGCGATAAAAATTTTTTAAAATAAATTTTTAGTATAACCTGCTAATGAGTTCAAATAATAATAGTAACTTATTAGGAGGTGTTTTTATGGTTAACGAACCCGAAATAAAAAGAGATAAAAAGAAAGGCATTTTTAGTGTAGAGGGACCGGATAAATATGCATTTGGTAAAGAATTTGATCCTAAAAATCCCCACAAGATGTTTGAAAAAGTCCGGGAAATAGATATAGACGGTCAAGGTAAAAAGAAAAGCTGACTCCGGTTTTAATTGATAGTACTTTAAACTGACGGAACGAAGTGAAGTGAAACCTTAACCTAGCAAATCAAAACCTAAAAACTGGCGTAGCCAGTTTTTCTTATCGTTATAGAAAGTATAACCTTCGGGCTAACCTTCAATCTTAATCTTTTTATTTCCTGCAGCACGGTAGAACTGTAGCTACTGTAGGTTCTGAAAGACCGACGAAGTCGGTTTTTCTTAATAATGCAGTTAAACAAAGGTTTCCAACAGTCCAATTTTATGTTGAAGAAAGAGTATTGCTAATATAACAGGTTGATGGGTAAGATAAATAAATAAAGAATGCCTGCCCAACATATTTATAAGATTATCATTAAAAGTAGATTTAAATAAGCTTCTCTTTTGTGGATAAAATACATTTTTCAAGACCATACCATAAAGAAAGACTCCGAAATAAGGAAGAAGTGGATAATAATCAAGTGCTGCATAATATGGGCTGGTCAGACCAAAAGGGATTAAATAATTAGTGGATACTGAAAGTTGGGAAAATATATTTCCTACAATTATAATAATTGTGCCTGCTAACAGTAACTGGTATGTTTTTAATGATCTAAATAGATAGTGTAACAAAATACTTATTCCTAATAAATGTAATATGCCAAAGTTAATATAAGTATTTACATCATAAATATAGGTAACTATTGTGATTGTCAATGCAAAAAAAAGAATTTTCAAACCTCGTTTTAAGTTATTTTTACTTAATGAGCAACTAATACCTGTAAGAGTTATGAACATCAGGGCAGATGTTTCCCCCATCAGGTCTATAACACCGCTGGTATAATCTATGTTAAATTTATAAAACTCACTTAAATCATAAAGTAAATGGAATAAACTCATGAAGATGATGGCTACGCCTCTTAAAAAATCTATTTCCCAAATTCTATTAGTTTTA
>JASKKI010000030.1 GCA_030154225.1 Clostridia bacterium
GTGCAACAGGAACACTCATAGCTGTTATGGCTAGGGGAATTATTTCAGTTACAAACAGTACTGCAGCAATGGCTAGTATAATTAATGTAGTAACAGCCTCTTGCTTTTTCCCCGCTTCATCAATTGGCACTTCTGCGGCCCAGGCTATCGAGGCAAAGTTTAATAATAGAACTATTAACAGAATAAAGATACATGCCTTTTTCAAAATTATTTCACCCTTTCCATTTAAATTAGTAATTTTCTATTTCCTATACTCAGAAAACTGTATTGCTAAAAATTATTCTTAACTACAAGTTTAGTTCTTATACCAAGGAAACCCTGTTTTGTTTTTTTAGGGCTGATGGTCAGCTTGCTATTTATTAGAGAAGGGATCTGTAGTATTTATCGATATAATGTATGGCTTGAGAATAAAAAAAAGAGAGGTAAACCTCTCAGAGCACTTCGCCTGCGCTACTTAGCCGGGCCTTGCTTTAAAGGCAGTATCCACGTCTACTAGCAAAGGCATTCATTTTGATAAATGAATTTTATAACTTGTTATAAGATTTTTATATTTTTATTCTATTAATAATACAAAAATCCTGCAACATTTTTTAATTTTCACCTTATAAATTAAAGAAGTTGAATTATACATATTTCCCACCATGGCCTCTTAAGGAGACATCACCAGCAATAATTTTGTGCAAACAATTATTTTTATCTTTGACAATTAAACACCCATCCTGATCAACATCAACAGCTTGACCCTCTAACTTTTGATTATCCATAATAACTTCAACTTGTTGTCCCAGTGTTAGAGAATTATCTTTCCATTCATCCAAAACAATCTGGAATCCCTGTTCCAAATACTGATTATACGAAATTTCTATTTCCTCTAACATAGCCTGTAAAACTTTTACTCTGGACACTTCATACCCTAAAACTGATTTAAGGGAGGTTGCTTTATCTCTAAATTCAATGGGAAATTCTTCTTTATCTTGGTTTACATTTACCCCAATACCAAAGACAATATAGTTTACCCGTTCAATTTCCGCCGACAATTCAGTCAGTATCCCTGCCACTTTTTGCTTATTAATCAAGATATCATTAGGCCATTTTATTTTTGCCTTAATGGGTAGGATTTTCCGTAACGCTTTAATCATACCTACTGCCAATACAAAGGTAATCTGGGGAGACTTTGTTGGTAAAATATTGGGCCGTAAAATTACAGAAACCCAAATACCTTTTCCCTTAGGGGAAATCCAAGTCCTACCTAATCTACCTTTTCCCTGTAATTGCTGTTCTGCAACTACCACCGTACCTTCTGGCTGGCCTTCAGCAGCAAATTTTTTTGCCAAATTATTTGTCGAATCCACCTCTTCAAAAGTATATAAAAATTCTTTACCCCATTTTGAAGTATGTAAACCAGCTAAAATTTCCGTTTTTAGTAAGGCATCAGGTCTTTTAATTAAACGATAGCCTATACGGGGTTGGGAATGGATTTCATAACCCTCATCTTTCAAGTTATTAATATGTTTCCAAATGGCAGTTCGGGAAATCCCACATAACTCACTTAACTTTTCACCAGAAACATAATCTTTACTATCACTGAGAATTTTTAAGATCTTCTGTTTCAAAATACCACTTCCTAACAGTTAGTTGCTGAAAAATTTTGTAATCAACGTAATACTTCTCCTTTTTTTATTGTACTTAATTATATTAAGCCTTGCAATGGGAAAGGGTTTTTGTTAGAATTAAACAGTGACTTTTATCGAATTGGAATAGATTGATTGTTTTTGAAGGAGGTGTGCGCACCATGGCTAGAGTATGTGAAGTATGCGGAAAAGGTGTAATGACAGGTATGCAAATAAGTCACTCTCATATTAGAACTAAAAAGAAATGGGCACCTAATTTACAAAAGGTCAAAGCTATTGTCAATGGTACTCCCAAAAGGATAACTGTATGTACCCGTTGTTTACGTTCTGGAAAAGTTAAACGTGCGATATAAATGAAAGACCGGCATTGCCGGTCTTTCGTGTTACACTATTAATTACACTTTACCTATTATAGTAATACCTTAACCTTTCTCAATATCTACTAGCAAATCTTCTAATTCTTCCTTAGAAAATGTATATATTTCATTACAGAAATGACAGGTTATCTCACTACCACCTTCTTTTTCTATAATATCTTCAATTTCATCTTTACCCAAGCTTATTAAAATATCTCTCACTTTTTCCTCGTTGCACTTGCACCTAAAAACAACAGGCTTTTCCTCCAGAAATTCCACATCTATTCCATCTAAATACAGTTTGATTAACTCTTTTGGGCCATTTCCTTCCTTTATTAAAGTACTAATTGGTTTTATTTTACTGGTATTTTCCTCAATTATTGTCAAGATTTCTTCAGGGGTATTTGGTAAAACCTGAATAATTATCCCTCCACTTGCTTGAACAGAAAGATCTGGACCTACTAGCACTCCAATAGAAACTAGAGAAGGTATTTGTTCTGATTTGACTAGATAACTTGCTATATCCTCACCTATCTCTCCTGATACAAGGGAAACACTTCCGGTATAGGGTTCTTTTAAACCAATATCTTTAGTTATATAAAGGGTACCTTTGCCTATACCACCACCTACATCTAATTTTCCTTTATCATTTAAAGGTAAATCTACTTGTGGATTTTGGACATAACCCCTTGCTTCACCCAAGGCATTGGCATCAGCAATTATGCCACCTAATGGTCCATCTCCAAAAACTCTTACTGTAATTGTACCTTTATCTTTCAAGCCCCAGGTTAATAACAAAGCAGCATTCATTACCCTACCTAAAGCCGCTGTTGCCACAGGGAAAGTCCGATGCCGTTTTCTAGCTTCATCAACTAGCTTTGTCGAAACAACAGCAGAAATCCTGATACTTTTATCCAGTGCAGTAGCTCTAACTAAACTATCCCACATATAATTGACCCCCATACTCTTAGATAAGTTACTAGTGGCTAGAATTAGTTGTTAGTTTTTATTATAATTGCAAACTATTAATAGTTTAATACAAGTACTCTTTTAAAACAAGAAAAGACTTGGTTTTTTCCCCAAGTCTTTTCGTTTTTTTAGCCACTAAAACTGGCTACTTGCCACTTATATTACTTTTCCACATATGCTTCTTTTTTCTTGGTGAATTCTGGCTCCAGAAATACTTTGACCTTTTTATAAAGTATAAAGGTAAATAAACCTGTTAAGCTACCTTTAAATAAGTTAAAGGGTATAATAGAAGCTGTTAACAGGGGTAATATTCCATTTCGGGGAACTCCCCATAATGGTAATAACCAAAAATAATTGGCAATGGCCATAACAACTGTAGTAGAAATAACTCCTATAGCAATGGCCACTACAGCCTGTTTTCTAGTCTTATGAGTGGAATAGATTAATCCAGCTACAAAAGCAAAGCTTGCACCTGCAATAAAGTTAGCTGTAATACCAATTAAACCAGCAGGTGCATTACCAATTAGAAAGGAAAGAAGGTTTTTTCCAAGGTCTACCAGCACTCCAGCCCAGGGACCAATAGCAAAGGCAGCTATCAAAGCCGGAACTTCAGCAGCATCATAACGTAAATATTCTGGAAAAAAAGGCAATGGAAAAGCAAAAAACTGGAGAATTAACCCAAAAGCAGATAATAATGCAATTCTAGCCATTATTTTTGTGTTCATTTTATTCAGCTCCTTACAAATTGAATTAAAATTAAAAACCCGAAGTAAAAAACTTCGGGGTATTATACAATTTCAGTACATAATCAAATTGCAATCTTGAAAATGTACCAGATGATCCCTTTCTCCCATCCAGACTTTAACTGTCGGCTCCGGAATTTCACCGGATCTGCCTAAAGGCTCGCGGGCTTTACCGCCGGTAAGGAATTTCACCTAACCCCGAAAGAGATATTTTTTTTATATTTATAATAAAAAAAAAGAAGCATACATGTCAATGATTATTTAATGGATTCTTTTAATAATGTTATAGCTTTTTGCCTATTCTCCATTCCAAATATGGCTGAGCCGGCGACTAATACATTAGCACCAGCTTTAACTACCAAGGGAGCAGTTTGAGAATTTATCCCACCATCAACCTGAATGTATGTTTTCAAACCCCTCTCCTCTACCATTTGCCTTAATTTATTAATTTTGGGTAGTACAGTAGGTATAAATTCCTGTCCGCCAAAACCTGGATTTACACTCATAATTAATACTAAATCTATTTCCTCTAATATATAATCAAGATGTGTAAGAGGTGTTGCAGGATTAAGGGATACACCCACTTTAATCCCAAAGCTTTTTATATTCTGGATAGATCGATGTAAATGGTTAACTGCTTCGACATGAATAGTAATTAAGTCACAACCCGCCTTTACAAAATCCTCCACATATTGATCAGGGTTTTCAATCATTAAATGGGTATCAAAAAAAAGCTTACTATGTGGCCTCAATGCTTTAATTACCGATGATCCAAAAGTAATATTTGGAACAAAATGACCGTCCATAATATCCAGATGAAGCCAATGAGCTCCACCGGTTTCGATACTTTTTATTTCTCTGGCTAAACAGCTAAAATCAGCAGATAACAATGATGGTGCAATTATAACCAAATCAATAGCTCCTTTCTTGTTTTATAACTTCTTCTAAAAAAGCCAAGTAGTTATTATATCTATTTTGAGCCAGCTCACCTTTTTGAACTGCCTCCCTAACACTACACTCTGGTTCTTCTTTGTGTAAGCAAGTAGAAAATTTGCAGTTATTACGGTATTGATCAAAATCAGGAAATAAAAAAGATAATTGTTCTCTCATTATATCCTCTGGAAGATTTAATGAACTAAAACCAGGCGTATCAGCAACTAACCCTCCAAAATGCAAAGGTATTAATTCTACATGACGGGTAGTATGTTTACCTCTTTTTAATTTTAGACTAACCTCCCCAATCTGTAATCTTAGATCAGGTTGAATAGCGTTTAAAATACTGGATTTACCCACACCAGACGCACCAGCAACAACAGAAATTTGGTCCTTTAATACTCCTTTTAAATCATCAATACCCAGGTTTTTTTTAGCACTGGTAACAAGCACTTTAAATTTAGCCTGTTCATAAATTTTTTTAAGATTAGCTATTTTTTCCTGGGAAGAAAGATCAGCTTTATTTAAACAAAGGATAGGTTTAATATCATTCCATAAGGCCAAAATTGTTAATCTATCTAATAACCATAAGTCAGGTTCAGGATTTACTAAAGAACTAACAATTATTACTTGTTCCACATTGGCTATAGGTGGCCTAATTAGTTCATTTTTACGGGGCAATAAATCTTCAATAACTCCTTTTTCCTGAGATATAGGCTCAAAGGTTACTTTATCTCCGGGTAAAAATTTGATTTTTTTAATTCGATTTTTCCCCCTTAAAGAACACTCATAAATCTGCTGATTGTATTTAACATAATAAAAACCGCTATAGCCTTTTAAAACAGTTCCTTCAAACATCCTAACCTCCTCAAAATATTAAAAACGTGTAAACATGATGTTCAGCTTACTTGATGTACCATAAATTCATTGTTGTGAGGGAACAACTTCCTCCCTAATTTTATTACCATCAATATAAACAGAAATTACCCCTTGTCCAAAATAATTAACATTTACAGCAAATACATCACCCTGCTGGTGATATTTTTCATAGGCAATTCTAGTTCCTTTAACATCCCGAACTTCAATTTTTACCTGTCCGGATTCGTTTAATTTGAGAACAACCCTTGCTTGTTGAGTAGTAGGACCAGGGCCTTCACTAACTACCAAATCAACTGAAGAACCTTGAAAAACTTCTTTTCCAGCAACAGGACTTTGTTCAATTACAAAATTCTTGGGATATAATTCACTTTTTTGCTTAGTTATTTTTCCTAAAACCAATCCTACTTCTTGTAATCTTGCCTCTACTTTATTCAGGTCCAATCCCACTAAAGGTGGCATAGAGATATTACGGGGTTCAGGTCCTTTACTAACAACAAGATCTACTTTACTTTTTTCGGGAACCATTTTATTAGATTCCGGAAACTGCCCCATAACAATACCACTTGCATATTGGGAACTGTATTTATAGTCTATTTTACCTACTACTAAACCTGCATTACTAATATTCACATCGGCAATAATTTGTGAACTACCCACAACATCAGGTACTGAAACTAAAGCAGGTCCTGTACTAACTACTACCTGGATGGTCCGGCCTGATTTAGTTTTTGTATTTGGTTTAGGTTCTTGACTGATGATATTTCCTTCTTTCACTTGGGAATGGGGAATTTTACTGGTTATTTCCATTTTCAAGTTTTTTCCTGCCAAGATTCGTTGAGCTTCAGGAGCAGCTAAACCAACAATATCCGGAACTGCTATTTCCTCTTTCAAAAACATCTTCCCTACTCCCCATAATAAACCACCAATAAGGATAATGCTAAATAAAGTAATAAAAACATAGCCTACAGGCTTTAATTTTCTAGTTTTTATCTCCTGAGTTTCTACCGAATTTTCCGTTTCAATGAAATTATTATCCTCAAATATCAAAGTATCATCAGATACTGTTATTTCCGAAGGCTTGTCTTTAATAGGTTTATTGTCTAAATAACCTGATGGAAAACCGGTCACTTTATCTAGTAATGCTGCCATTAAATCCAAACGTAATTTTCCAATATTTTCATAGCGAGAATCTGGATTTTTATTAATGGCTTTCATAATAATTTTTTCTATACTTGCCGGTATATCAGAATTATGTTGTGATGGTAAGATAGGTTCCATCTGAATATGTTTTAAAGCAACGCTAATAGGAGACTCACCCTCAAAAGGTAGTTTCCCGGTAACCATTTCATAAAGCACTATGCCTAGAGAATAAATATCAGATTTTTCACCGGTTATTTCACCTTTAGCCTGTTCTGGTGATATATAATGTACCGAACCGACAATGCCCCTAGTATGAGTAACAGTAGCTGTACTTACAGCCCTAGCAATACCAAAATCAGTAACCTTTACTCTACCACCACGGGTTATAATTATATTGTGTGGTTTAATATCTCGATGTACTATAGCATTTTCATGGGCATGCTCTAAAGCATCGCAAATTTGCTTAGCAATATCTATTGCTTCATGAATAGGTAATGGAGCCTGTTCATTAATAATTTCTTTTAATGTTTTACCTTTAATAAATTCCATAACTAAGTAATAGATGTCCTGGTCCTGCCCTACATCATAAATGCTAACTATATTAGGGTGAGATAAGCTGGCTACAGCCTGTGCTTCCCTTCTAAAACGCCGTATGAACTCATTATCACTGGTAAATTGTTCTCGTAAAACTTTAACAGCAACAATCCTATTTAAATATATATCTTTCGCCTGATAAACAAGAGACATACCCCCGCCACCAACCAGGGCTAATATCTCATATCTATTTCCTATTTTCTTGCCAATCAATTCTCCCACCTCTTTTATTCCAGGGCTGCTTTTAATAAAGACCGAGCTATTGGGGCCGCTGTGTCTCCTCCCCTTCCTCCATGTTCAACTATTGTTACCACAACGATTTGGGGATCTGTCAGCGGTGCAATCCCCACAAACCAGGCATGGGTTTGGCCATGACTATTCTCTGCAGTTCCTGTTTTACCACCGATTTTAATCCCCGCTATTTTGGCTTTGGTAGCTGTTCCATGTTCTACAGCAAATTTTAATCCCTTTATAACATTTTGAGCCTCTTCTTTAGAACAAACTTGCCCTAAAACCCGGGGTTTACGTTTTTCAATAACTGAGTTATTTTCATCTACAATCTTATCAACAATCCTAGGTTGTAAGATTATACCACCATTGGCAATTGCACTTGTCCAGATAGCTATATGCATAGGAGTTACCACTACTTCGCCCTGTCCTATAATTGTTGAAGCTATGTCAGCCTTATCCCTAATTTCACCAAGACTAGCAGCTATAACAGGTAAATCTTTTGAAGAATAGTTTCTGTCAATCTGAAAACTCTTATTTAATCGTTCTTTTATTTCTTGCCAGCTAAAATTTAAATAATGTTTAACAAAAAACACATTACTGGAATAGCCTAAGGCTTCTGCAAAAGTTAAACTAGGCCTATAAATTAAGTCTTTAATTTGATAACCATCAGCTTCTATTTCCGATGGTAGCGAAGTACTCCCCTTTATAACATCTGGTTTTAACTGTATGAGAGTTGTACCTGTAACAATTTTAAACACTGATCCAGGTGGATACAGGCCCTGGGTTGCACGGTTAAACAAATTACCCCACTGGCTTTCCCTTAATAACGGCCAGTCGTCTAAGATTTTATTTGGGTCAAAACTTGGACTGGATACCAGAGCCAAAATATCTCCCTTTTTAACATCCATAATTATGGAAGCCCCGGGTTTTTCCTTGTGTAGCAGCCAGGCCAGTTTTTGGAGTTTTGGATTTATGGTTGTATAAACATGCCAACCCTGACGGTTTTGAGAAAGAAAACCGGGTTTTACTTCCGGGATAGCTAAAAGATAAGAGTTTAATGAGTTTTCCAGCCCGGTTTTTCCGTATTTTAATGAACTATAACCTACAATGTGAGCACTAGCTTCCCCGAGAGGATATTCTCGACCTAAAAGATTTTGGGAATTACCTGCAAGTAAAGAACCATCAGCAGCATAGATCAAACCCCTACTAGTAAATTTTTCAACCAAACGCCACCTGGGATTAAGGGGATTTTCAATCATAGGTTGAGCTTTTAAAACCTGCCAAAAGGATAAATTAATAATTAGTGCCAAGAACATAACCCATATCAACCTGTTTATGGTAATTAAACGTCGTCTGGTTACTGCAGGTACAAACCCTTTTTCTTTACCTAACCAAATGATAATTCCAAGCATAGCAAAGTTACTTAAAGTTGAGCTTCCACCATAGCTCATAAAAGGTAAAGGTAAACCAGTCAAAGGAATTAATTTAGTAACTCCTCCCATAATTACAAAGGCTTGTACTATTATCACCAAAGTAAGCCCCGAAGCTAAAAGTCTACTGCCTAAAGTAGGAATTAATTGTGCCCTTTTTAAGCTAAAAAATGTAAAGAATAAATAGAGAATTACTATCCCTATTGTACCTAAAAGTCCCAATTGTTCTCCTATTACTGCAAAAAGAAAATCTGTATGAGCTTCCGGAATTATACCGGGAATGCCTCCACCTAATCCCATACCTACAATTCCACCACTACTAAAAGCAAAAAGGGATTGTAATATTTGATAGCCACCTCGATCCGGATTCAACCACGGATTAAGCCAGCTTATTATTCTTATCTTAACATGAGGAAAATATAGATAGGCTAAGACTCCACCCATAATCAATATGAAAAGTCCAATTAAGGGGCCATCTAATTTTCCGGTAGCTAAATATAGTAAAAATATGAATGCCAAATAAAAGACTAAAGCTGTACCAAGGTCCCGTTGGAGCACCAATAACCCCAGGCAGATAAATGTACCTACCCAAACCAACCAGGTATCCTTAAAGGTGTTTTTATTATGTTCTTTAAACCAACTGGCCAGAAAAACCAAAAAGCTAAGTTTGGCTGCCTCAGAAGGTTGAACTCTAAGACCACTGATTTCCAACCAGCTTTTAGCACCTCCAACTTCTATGCCTAAAATCAAAGGAACTAATAATAAGATAAACGTCAAAAAAAGCCAGTATAGCTTATACTTTAAAATAAAATCATTGGAAAAAAAGTTTAAAAATTTTAGTAATAATAAAAGGACAAAACAACCAAGAATTATCCAAAGTAATTGCTTATTAGCCACTCCTGGATGTAACCTTAAAAGCATTAACCAGCCCATTACAACCATGAAGGTGACAATAATAAATAACAGGTTTTTTTCTTTTAGTATTTTCGATATAAAATAATAGGTAAGATATAAAATCGAAATTAAGATCAATGTTGGCCAAATTAAGTTACTGACGATTTTAGAATGAATTGATAAAGACATATACCCCGAAAGACCAAAAGCTAGGACCAAATGAAGGTAAACATATTCACTTCTTTTATTAACCATCATAACTAACCAGAACTACTGTAATATTATCCATACCCCCACGGTCCAGGGCTGTCTTCACCAATTTATTAACAGATATTTTTAAGTCATTTCCATTATTCAAAACTTCTTGTAAAATTTCTTCATCCTTTACTAAATTATAAAGACCATCTGTGCATAAAAGTAACAAATCACCGGGTTTAGTATCAATTTCCGATAAATCAATTTCCACCTCAGGTTCTGTCCCTAATGCCCTTGTTAATATATTGCGATGGGGATGTCTGCTCGCTTCACTTTCTGTTAATTCTCCCTGTCTTAATAATTCACCAACGAGAGAATGATCCTTTGTCAAAAGAATTATAGAATTATCTCTAATTAAGTACGCTCTACTATCCCCTATATGGGCAATATAGAGTATGTTATCCAAAAAAAGGGCAGCAGTAATAGTAGTACCCATACCCGTACAATTATTGTTTAACTTTGCTTTTTGGTAGATTAGTTCATTGGCTTTTCGGATAGCTTTCCAGAGGCTTTTCCCCTTTTCATTAACTATCACTTCATTAGTTAGATAACTATCTAAAGTTTTTATAGCAAGATTACTAGCAATTTCTCCCGCTTCATGTCCTCCCATTCCGTCGGCTACTATAAAAAGCCCCCTATTTTTATCAGCCAAGTATTTATCTTCATTAGCCTTTCTTACCAATCCAATATTAGTTAACGAGTTGACGTGCATCATTCCACCTCACAAGTTGCAGGGATCCTCCTGCAAAATCGAAAATTTCACCAGGCTTTAGCGTTTTTAATTCACCATTCCGGTACAAATAAATTTTTTCATTCTGGACAAAAACCTTGTCACCCTGCAATGTTAGAGGTTCTTGAGGATAAAGTAACATTATTTGTCCTTCCGACCATTGGTTTTCGCCATCCCCCACAGGCCCAACAGTTACTAATAAAAGTGCAGCAGGTTCTGATAAATGATGTCTGGCCATTTCTTTATAAATTAGAAAAATGAAAAGATAAAGTAAAAATAAAATTAAAGTTTGCCACCAATAGACTAATAACCACACTTACTCCACCACTTTTCCTCTCAATTGTCCACAAGCTGCATCTATATCTGCACCTTTTTCTTCACGAATACTAGCTTCAATACCATGATTACTTAACTCTTTTAGAAAAGTATAAATTTTCGCCTTATCAGGTCGTTTATAACTAAGCTGACCAATAGGGTTAACTGGAATAAGATTGACATGACAAAAAATGCCTTCTAAGAATTTAGCAAGTTGGCCAGCATGTTTTTTATTATCATTAAAATTGTCTACCAGGGCATATTCAAAAGTCACCCGTCTTTTAGTTTTTTCTACATAATACAAGCAGGCTTCTTTTAATTTATTTAAAGGATATTGTTTATTTACGGGCATTATTTGAGAACGGAGTTTGTCTATAGGTGCATGAAGAGATATGGCTAAAACTATATCTAAATTTAAATTTGCTAAATCAATAATTTTGGGGACAATACCACAGGTAGAAATTGTTATCCGCCGCATACTTATATTTTGACCATGGGAATCATTTAGTAATCTTATAGAATTTATTACATTAGCAAAATTCAATAAAGGTTCACCCATCCCCATAAAAACAACATTACCTACTCTTAACTGATCATTGTTATTTACAGTATAAATTTGACTTACAATTTCACCGGTGGTTAAATTTCGTTTAAATCCTCCCTGCCCCGTTGCACAGAAGCCACAGCCCATGGCACAGCCTACCTGACTGGAAACACATAAGGTATTGCGTTGTTTACTTTTAGTACCTCTATAAGGCATAAGTACACATTCAATATAATTATTATCCTTTAAAGTAAAAAGGTACTTGGTAGTTCCATCTTTAGAAACCTGTTTTTTAATAAATTGCAAAGTAGAAATTTCCGTTTCCTTCACTAAACGCTCTAAAAGCTGATTACCTAAATTTGTCATCTCATAAAAATCCGTAACAGCTTTATTATGTATCCAGTCAAATAACTGCTTAGCCCGGAAAGTAGGTTGTTTAAAACTTTGCATCAATTGTTCCATATCATGCAAATTCATAGAACGTAAATCTTTTTTCATCATTATCATCCTTATTATCCAACTACTTATTAAGAGGCAAGAAACTAAAGACCGGAAGCAAGAACCTGAAATATAACTACATAATCCTTCTTCATAGCCCACCTTAAAACCTTTTGAGCCGAGCAATAAAAAATCCATCCATATTATGGGTATAAGGCATGAATTGTATCCAACCTTTACTTCCTTCAACAGTTTCATAAGGTAAGTATTTAGGTAAATTTTGATCTAAATAAAAATCCTTATTTTTATTTAAAAAATCAATTATTACATCATTATTTTCTTCACTTGTAATGGTACATGTACTATAAACCAAAGTTCCACCAGGTTTTACCAGTTGAGAAACTTCCTGGAGGATTTCCTGTTGTATTTTTTGTAAATCTTTAATATCTTCCGGTTTCTTACGCCACCTGGCATCAGGACGTCTTCCTAATACACCAAATCCGGAACAGGGAGCATCTACTAAAACAGCATCAACCTGTTCTTCTACAAATTCTGTTAAAAACCTTGCATCCTTCAACTCGGTTTTTACATTTGTAATACCCAATCTAGAACATGTTTCCTTTATCAATTGCAATCGATGTTCATGAACATCAAAAGCTAATATTTGTCCTGTATTTTTCATAAGCTGAGCCAGATGACTGGTTTTTCCACCAGGACCACTACATACATCAAGAATAAGCTGACCAGCCTCCGGAGCTAGCACATGACTGACTAGCATAGAACTTTCATCTTGAATAGTAAAAAATCCTGCTTCAAATTCTTTTATTTTCCCTATTTCTACATTATTCAACAATTTCAAGCCTTCAGGAGTTTTAGTACTTTCTATAGTTTTTATATCCTGTTCTTGTAACTTTTGTTTTAAATGCAAACGGTTGATTTGTAAAGTATTAGTCCTAATCCATACAGGTGAAGGTTGGTTGAAGTATTGGCATAATTGAAGTGTGTTCTTTACCCCAAAATCCTTTATCCATCTTTCCACCAGCCATTGAGGAAAGGAATAGATTATACTAATATGTTCTACCGGTTTTTGTTCTAAATTAGGGTATCTAAGGTTTCTTTTATTTCTTGCAATATTACGCAATACACCATTAACAAATTTAACTGTACCCTGGTGCCCATATATTTTAGCCAATTTAACTGACTCGTTAATTGCAGCAGAAACTGGGACTTTATCAAGAAACATAATTTGATAAAGTCCCAGTCTTATAATGTTTCTTATCCATGGTGCCATTTTATCAATCTTGGGTTTGGCAAATTCATTGATAACCCAATCTAAAAACCCTTTATACTTAACACAACCATAAACCAATTCAGTAACCAGACCTCGATCCCTGGAATCGGCTAACTGGATTTTAGAAAAAGCTTTATCCAGGGCAATATTGGCATAGGCATCCTCTTCATTGATCTGGTAAAGTACTTTTAAAGCCAAATGACGGGCTTGCATTAATCCCTTCTACCACCTAACATACCAGAAATTATTAATAATCTTACTAAGTTTAAGGCGGCCATTAAAGCTGCTGCTACATAGGTTAGAGCCGCCGCATCTAAAACCTTTTTAGTACCGACTAATTCCTCCCTACTTAAAAACCCTTCTCTATCCAAAATAGCCAATGCCCTAGAACTTGCATTAAATTCAACTGGCAGTGTAATCACTTGAAATAAAACTACTCCCGTGAATAGTAAAACTCCCAACTGGGCTAAAGGCTGTATACCCATTAAAAGTCCCAAGAGTAACAATGGAAAAGATAAAGTAGAACCAATTTGAGTGACAGGTACAATGCTGTTTCTAATATGCAAGGGAACATAACCTGTATCATGCTGGATAGCATGACCTACTTCATGGGCAGCAACACCTAAAGATGCTAATGAACTACCACGATAAACTTCATTAGATAAACGAACTTTACGAGATCTGGGATCATAATGATCTGATAAATGACCACCTGTCATTTCTATTTCTACGTCATTTAAACCATAACCATCTAAGATTATTCTGGCAATCTGAGCACCTGTGATACCTCTATTAGATAACACCCGGGAATACTTATGAAAAGTTGACTGGACTTTTCCTTGAGCATACATAGCCAGGATAATACCTGGAATTAATAAAATCATAGTGGGGTCAAAAAGAAAACCAGGAAAATACATTACACTTCTCCTCCTTGTACAAAATAATTAATTGCTTTTTCAACCCGGCATAAATTAACTCTTGTGTTCTGACAAGGTCCTTCCGGTCTTTCATTGACAATACCCATTACCGGAATACATTCTACATCTTGAATCCCACTAGTTAAATCACGCTCACAGGCAATAGCAATAATAGCTTGCGGTTTTTTTTCCTTAATAAATTTTCTGGCAAAGGTTCCACCTGTTGCCACTACAAGCTGTACGCCTCTTTCTTGACTTAATAATAACAAATCACCAACGGGACATAAACCACAACATTTGCAATTATTAACATTTACAGTTATCTTATGGGGACATTGGACCCTTTGTAAACAATGGGGTGCCAGGATTAGAATTTTTTCAGGTAAAATAGTTTTTTGCTCCAACTTAACTAATGCATTACTTACCTGAATATATGAACTTTTAATCTTATCATCCTCGATCCCTAACCAGTGCCCTAACTTTATCGCAATGGGAAATAAGAAATCAATAGCTTTTCTTATCAATATATTGGAACCCCTATAAATTTTCAAGCTCCATAAGCTATAAATTAATAAAATCACACCTATAGATATGATTAGAAAAACTACAATAAAAAATACCAGTGTTAAAGTTAAAATAATTTGATTGATAATTAAAGATTGTTTGGAAACTAACCACCAGGCAAAAGCAAAAATTAGTACTAAAGCCAATAAACTAAAAGCTAATAATAGTACAAATAAGCGTTTACGTGCCTCATTCATGATCTTCACCTAAAAATTGACCTATTGAAATACCATATCCATTAAAAAAATCCCTAGCCGACATAACATTTTTTCCTGCTGGTTGAAGCTTAGAAACCAATAATGGCTTATTGCCTGTTTGTACCCAAATACCATCTTCAGAAATTTCCAATATTTCTCCTGGCCTGCCATCTTGCAGTGTCTTAATTTCTTTTAATAAGGTCTGCCAAATTTTTATTCTAGTATCTCTTAAAAATGTATACGCACCAGGCCAGGGATTCATACCTCTGACAAGATTATGAATGTTTTTTGCACTATCATTCCATTCTATTTTCTCGTGTTCTTTTTTCAACAATGGTGCATAGCTTGCTTGGTCATTGTTTTGAGGTTCAGGTTTAATTTCCCCATTTGCTATTTTAACTAAAGTTTCTAATAATACCTGTCCACCAAGGTCAGCTAACAGGTCATGAAGTTCCCCTGTAGTAGTATCCTGCCCAATTTCTACTTTAGCTTTAAGAAGCATATCACCGGTATCCATACCTTGATCCATAAGCATAGTAGTTATACCTGTTTCTGTTTCGCCATTAATAATTGCCCAGTGGATAGGAGCTGCCCCCCGATATTTAGGTAAAAGTGAGGCGTGAACATTGATACAACCCAAAGGTGGTAAATTCAAAATTTCTTTTGATAAAATTTGGCCATAAGCTACAACAACTATTACTTCCGGATTAAGTCTTTTTAAAACCTGGACAAATTGGGCTTCTTTTACCCTTTCCGGTTGATAAATATCCAGACCTAGCTCCATTGCTCTGTTTTTTACTGGAGAAGGAGCTAATTTTTTCCCCCTACCTTTTGGACGGTCTGGTTGAGTAACTACTCCCACTACTTGATGACCAGCTTGAACTACCTTTTCAAGGCTAGCTACCGCAAATTGGGGAGTACCCATAAAAACCATGCGCAATTTATACCCTCCTAATCCTGTTTCCTCAGATTCTTAGCTTTATCAATAAACAAAATACCATCTAAATGATCAATTTCATGTTGCAGGGCCCGGGCCATTAATCCTTCCCCTTCAACAATAACTTCTTCTCCTTCTGGATTTAAACCCTTTACTTTAACTTTGGCAAACCTAGTAACCTCCCCCAGTAAACCTGGACAACTCAGACACCCTTCTGTATCTGTTTCTTCTCCAGAAGCTTCAATTAGTTCGGGGTTAATTAAAGCTGTTACTCCATCACCTACATCGATTACGATTACCTTTTTTAAAACACCTACTTGTGGTGCAGCTAAACCTACCCCGTTGGCATCATACATTGTTTCAACCATATTTTTTATTAATTTTAAGATATTAGGGGTAATTTTGGTAACAGGTTTAGATTTTTCCCTTAATTGAGGATCTTCCTTTTTAATAATATTATAAATGGCCATCATTAATCTCTCCTATCTTAGCTCAAAGGTCTACCTCTCCTGTCTGACATTGCTTCTAGGCTAACATTATTGGTCAGACGCTCGATGTTCACCCATAAGTATATCTGACCTATAATGTTTACCCTTAATTCCGCTTAGGAGTATTATAAAATACTTTGAGGCTCAACATCAATAATTACTCTTAGTGTTTTACTAGTTTCTTCTTTTATAACCTGCTTCAATCCATACCTGGCAGCATTTCTTAATAATTCTAAATCATTACCCTTTAAGATAATTTGCCACCTAAAGCGATTCTTTATTTTACTAATGGGTGCCTGAGCAGGACCTAGTATTTCCAACCTATTTTTAAAATTAGTTTGCATAACCTGTCCTATTTTTTCCGAACAAGATATTACGGTTTTTTCTTTAAAATCGCTAATCAAAATTCTTATAAAAGAACTAAATGGTGGATAATCCATTAATTTTCTCACTGCCAGTTCTTGTTGATAAAATTCATGATAATCTTGACTTTTACCTGAAGTTATAGAGTAATGAGTTGGATTATAGGTTTGAATAATAACTTTGCCCTCTTTTTCGCCCCTCCCTGCTCTCCCTGCTACTTGAGTTAATAATTGAAAAGTTCTTTCACTGGAAGTATAGTCAGGAAGATTAAGAGACATATCAGCAGCTATCACTCCCACTAAAGTTATGTTGGGAAAATCCAAGCCTTTAGTAATCATTTGGGTACCCAATAAAATGTTTGTTTCCCCACGCCTAAATTCAGCTAAAAGTTTTTGGTGGGAGTTTTTGTTCCGGGTAGTATCAACATCCATTCTAGTCACTTTTATTTCCGGCCAAATTTTTTTAAGCTCCATCTCTACCTGTTGAGTACCGGAGCCAAAGTAACGGATAAAAGTACTTCCACAGCTAGGACATCTTTTAGGAACAGTGCTTGAATAATTACAATAATGACATTTCATTTCCAAAGGAAATGAATGAAAAGTTAAAGAAATTGAGCAATTTTGACATTGCAAGGGTTTACCACATTCCCGGCAGAGCACAAATGTGGAGTATCCACGCCGGTTTAGAAAAAGAATGACTTGTTCACCCCTAGCTAAAGCCCTATCTATATTTTCCTGAAGTTTACGGCTAAAAATACTTTTGTTACCTATTTTAAATTCTTCTCGCAAATCTACTATTTCTACTTGTGGTAAAGTTCGCCTGGTTACCCTTTGAGGCATCTCAAGTAGACGATAAATACCCCGTTGGGTTCGATAATAACTTTCAAGAGAAGGAGTTGCACTACCTAAAACCAATACCGCTCCGGTAATTTTAGATCTTTCCAGGGCAACATCCCTGGCATGATAGCGAGGGTCTGGCTCTGTTTGTTTGAAAGTGGTTTCGTGTTCTTCGTCAATTACAATCAGTCCTAAATTTTGAACAGGAGCAAAAATAGCACTTCTAACACCTACCAGAACCTTAGCCTTTCCAGAACGCAACTTTTCCCAAACATCTAACCTTTCCCCTTGAGATAAATTACTATGTAAAACCACTACCTGTTCACCCAATATACTTTTAAATCTACCAATCACCTGTGGTGTTAAAGATATTTCCGGTACCAAGAGAATAGCTCCTCTACCTAGTTTTAAAGTATTTTTAATACATTCTAGGTAAACTTCAGTTTTTCCACTTCCTGTTACACCATGAAGTAAAAAAGTCCCAAATTTTCCCACATGCAATTGGTTAGAAATCTCCGTTATAGCCTTAAGTTGATCATCATTAAATTTTAATTTTTTTTTGTTTTCAAATTCTTTATATATTTCCGGCAAACGTTCTTCACGAAGCTTATATTTTTTTACTAAACCTTTTTTTTCTAAACTTATCAGAGAAGAACTGTTGATGGAAAAAATTCGACACAACTGGGTTAAATTACAAGGTCCTTGTTTTGTCAAATATTTTATGATTTCAGCCTGTTTAGGTGCCCTTTTTAATTTTTGATTAATTATTTCTTCTAAGTGCTCCTTAGAAATTTGGGATTCAATATATGTTAAGTATTTAGCACTACCTTGATTTTTAAAATTATAGTAAAAGTTTACTAGACCTCTTTTTTCTAGATCTTCTAAAACAGTTTGAGATTTTAAACTAAACTTATTAACTATAGTTTCCAACCTTTGAGGTCCCTTGCCTAATTCCTTTAGGATTTTATCTGCTAAAGGGTCCAGAATTGACAAAGTATCAACCATGTCGCCTAAGGTATTAGTCAGTTCCACCCATTTTTCCTTTTTTATCCGGGCATAAGGAGGAAGAATATAATCCAGTACCCTATATAAAGGACAAAGATATTTTTCACTAACCCAAATAGCCAGTGTTACCATTTCCTGGGAAATTATAGGGTTAGTATCAATTATTTCTTGGATCTCTTTTAATTCTTTTACTTTAGTTTCCTGAGGAAAATCTATTACAAAACCTTCACAAATTTGAAAACCTAAAGGTACTTGTACCCGGCAACCAATTTTAATACTACTTCTCATATGAGGAGGAATTCTATAATGAAATATCTCTCTATCAATTTTTTTAGTTATATTAACAGCCACTTGAGCGATGTCGGGCAAGTACTCCTCCTCCTTTCTTTATTAAAGTAGCCCTGTCTAATATTTTATCATAATACTATTAAAAAGTAATTATATGAAAACAGTTGGGTCAAACCCAACTGTTTTTATATACCTACTTCCTTTTTCAACTTTTCTACTTTATCTAAACGTTCCCATGGTAAATCTAGATCTGATCTACCAAAATGACCATAAGCCGCAACCTGCTTGTAAATAGGCCTTCTCAAGTCTAGTTCTTTTATAATTCCAGCAGGTCTTAAATCAAAAACTTTGCTAATAGCTTGAGCAATCTTATCCTCATCAACTTTATTGGTACCAAAGGTTTCAACTAAGATGGAGACAGGATGGGCAACACCAATTGCATAGGCAAGTTGAATTTCACATCTATCAGCTAAACCCGCCGCAACCACATTTTTAGCCACATACCTTGCAGCATATGCAGCCGATCTATCAACTTTAGTGGGGTCCTTACCTGAAAAAGCACCACCACCATGTCTAGCCATGCCACCATATGTATCTACTATAATTTTTCTACCGGTTAAACCAGCATCTCCTTGTGGTCCTCCAATAACAAAGCGACCTGTAGGATTAATAAAATAACGGGTTCTTTCGTCAATAAAATGGGGAGGAACTACTGGTTTAACTACTTTCTCAATAATATCTTTTCTAATGGTTTCCAAGGTAACATCAGGGCTATGCTGGGTGGAAATAACAATTGTATCTACCCTGACTGGTTTATCTCCTTCATATTCTACAGTAACTTGGGATTTTCCATCTGGTAATAAGTAATCTAATTCCTGGCTTTTCCTGATTTCACTGAGTTTTCTAGTTAATTTATGAGCCAGTGAAATTGGTAAAGGCATAAACTCTGGAGTTTCATTAGTCGCATATCCAAACATCATGCCCTGGTCACCGGCACCAATTGCTTCAATTAATTCATCAGACATTTCCCCTGTTTTAGCTTCCAAAGCTTTATTAACTCCCAAGGCAATATCAGGTGATTGTTCATCAATGGAAGTTAATACCGCACAAGTATCACAGTCAAAGCCATATTTAGCACGAGTATAACCAATTTCTCTTATTGTTTCCCTAACGATTTTGGGGATATCTACATAACAAGATGTAGTAATTTCACCCATTACCAAAACCAACCCGGTAGTTACAGATGTTTCACAAGCTACCCTAGCCTGAGGATCCTGCTCAAAAATAGCATCTAATACTGCATCAGAAATCTGGTCACATATTTTATCAGGATGACCCTCTGTTACAGATTCAGAAGTAAAAAACTTGCGCAATTTTAATCACTCCTTTTTAATAACATACTAACTTCATCCAAAATTAGGTTAGCCACCTCATTTTTACTTAATAAAGGTAAGTCTTTTTGACTACCATCCGCATAAAATAAAGTTACTTTATTGGTATCACAACCAAACCCGGCACCTTTTTGTGTCACATCATTGGCAACAATAAAATCCAAGTTTTTTTTATTAACCTTTTTTTGAGCATTTTCTTTTAGATCATTAGTTTCAGCTGCAAATCCTACTAAAATCCTGTTTCCTTTATTTTTGCCCAAATATCCTAAAATATCGGGGTTTCTTTCCAAGTTAATCTGCAAATCTTCATCTGTTTTTTTGATTTTATAATTATTATAGTTTTGGGGGCGGTAATCAGCAACAGCAGCAGATTTGATAATTACATTTTGCTTTTCTAAATGTTTAGTTACCTCATTAAACATTTCTCTAGCCGTTTGAACCTGAATGAACTCTATGTTCTGCGGCTTGTCCAAATTTGTTGGGCCTGATATTAAGGTAACATTTGCTCCCCTTTGCTGTGCGCATCTAGCCAGAGCATAACCCATTTTACCCGTACTACGATTTGTTATGTAACGCACAGGATCAATTGGTTCTCTGGTAGGACCAGCAGTAATCAAGATATTTACACCTTTTAAATCATCCTTTTCAAACTTTGATAAGTACTGAACTATATTTTCCGGTTCCGCCATTTTCCCTTTACCGGCATATCCACAAGCCAAATTACCTTCCACAGGTTCAATAAAATAATACCCTAGTTTTTTTAGCTTACTTACATTTTCCTGGAAAACAGGGTTATTATACATATTCACATTCATGGCAGGTGCAAAAACAACTTTTGCTTTGGTAGCCATTATAGTTGTAGTTAAAAAATCATCAGCAATTCCATTAGCTATCTTCCCAATTATATTTGCCGTAGCCGGTGCTATTAGGAAAATATCAGCATAATCAGCCAAAGCAATATGCTCCACATTCCATTTAACCGGTTCCTGAAACATACTGGTGATGACTGGATTGCCTGATAATGTACGTAAAGTAAGGGGCGTAAGAAAAGCTTGCGCCCCTTCAGTCATCACACAATAAACATCTGCACCCATTTTTTTTAAACGGCTGACTATTTCTGCAGCCTTGTAAGCTGCTATTCCACCTGTTACTCCAACAACTATAGTTTTATTTTCTAACATAGAAAAAACCCCAATCTTATTTACCATTTATTGGTAACTAATCTACTAGAGTCAACAGTTTACTTGATGCCAGTTTTAGTTCTTTCATAGGTTATTTTTCCCGCTGCTATCTCAAATAAAGCACGGGTTACTGGTTTAGTAGAATCAGTTTCTGCTAAAACGGGAGCACCCTCAACAATACTCCTAGCTCTTTTAGCTGCTGCAACAACCAATGAATACTTACTATCAACTTTACTAACCAATACATCTATAGAAGGCTTAATCATAAAATTCCTCCTTTATATACAATACAATTTATTTCTTTGAATTCTACATTTTTCCGCAATTAAAATTGCTTGTATCTTTTTTACAGCTGTTTCTACTTTATCATTTATTACTACATAGTCATAATTATGCATAGACAACATTTCTTCTTTGGCACAATTTAACCTTTTATTAATTTCCAAAGTATTTTCTGTCCCCCTATTTGTAATACGATTCTTTAGTTCCTGCATAGAAGGAGGTGCGATAAATACATATACTGCATCAGGTTTTTTTCCTTTCACTTTTTGTGCTCCTTGAGGATCAATTTCTAAAATACAATCTTTGCCACTTACTAATACTTCTTCAACAAATTTTTTTGGTGTACCATAATAGTTATCATAGACTTGAGCCCATTCTAAGAAAGCATCTTCCTGAATTTTTTTTTCAAATTCTTCTTTTGTTATAAAAAAGTATTCCCTTCCATCTTTTTCTCCTGGTCTAGGTTTCCTGGTAGTAGCAGATATTGAATACTGGATATCAGTTTCTTTTAATAAGCTTTTACAGATGGTGCCTTTACCGGCACCGGAAGGACCAGATAATATTAACAAAATCCCTTCCTTATTTGTCATAAAAACAACTCCTTTAATCTTCTTGCTCATCATTATGTACTGGAGTATCTTTTACTGCTAAACGGTGGGCAACTGTTTCAGGTTGAACAGCCGAAAGAATAACATGGTCACTGTCGGTTATTACCACTGCTCTGGTTCTTCTGCCATAAGTTGCATCTACTAACATACCCCGATCTCTAGCTTCCTGAATAATCCTTTTTATAGGTGCCGATTCCGGGCTAACTATTGCTACAATTCGATTTGCCGAAACAATATTACCAAATCCAATATTTATTAATTTAATACTCATTTTTGCCTCCTAACTTAGTTCATAGTAGATAGTTTCTAGTTCATAGAATTACTTAAAAAAAAATTGTAAATTCTATTTAGTATTAACTATTAACTATGAACATTTTATTCAATATTCTGCACTTGTTCTCTAATTTTTTCAATTTCACTTTTCATCTCAACAACTAATTGCGATATCTGTAAATCATTGGCTTTTGCACCAATTGTATTAGTTTCCCTGTTTAGCTCCTGGACAAGGAAATCAAGTTTACGTCCAACACTTTCATTTACAGATAAGGATTTTAGAAACTGTTTAAAATGACTATCCAGTCTTACCAATTCTTCAGTTATATTACTCTTTTCGGCAAAATAAACCACTTCTTGCATCAGCCGATTTTCATCATACTGTGTTTCATCTAATAATTCTTTAACTCTGCTTTTAAGCTTCTCCCGGTACTCTTCAACTACAATTGGGCTACGGTCGTTTATTTGTTGACTAAATTTTTGTAGAATGGCAATACGTTGTTCTAAATCCTTTTTCAAAGACATTCCTTCGGTTATTCGCATTTCTAACAACTTTTCCAAAGCTTTAGTTAAAGCCCCTTCCATAACTAACCAAATATCTTCAAGATTCTCCTCAATTTCTTCCAATTTGATAACTTCCGGTAAAATTGCCAGTTGATAAACACTTATATTCGGGTAAATTTCCAGATTATTAGCCAAATCCTTCAAAGAATTATAATAAGCTATGGCATTCTCTTTGTCAACTTTAATCTCAGGTTTTTTTTCACCAGTTTCCTCTACTTTAATATATATTTCCACCCTACCCCTGTGAATATATTTTTGAACAATGCGTCTAATATTATCTTCTAACAACATATACTGCCTGGGTTGTTTTATAATTATTTCTGAATATCTATGATTAATAGACTTAATTTCTACCGTAAATTTTTTTCCTAATCCCTCTGCTTCGCCTCTCCCATAACCGGTCATACTTCTCATATTATTAGTTCCCCCTAAAATACAAATAAAATTAAAAAACAATTTTTCCATCTTTCATCCGTACCATCGTGCTCAAGAATATAAATTGCTAATAATTTATGTAGTTAGTAGTTTAATTTTAAAATATGTTAATATTCAACTGTTTCAATGTTCCACTTGATTTATATGTGCCCATCTATGGTCCGAATTTATACTTTCTTTTAAATATTAACCTAAAACTTATTAATACAGGCACATTTCATTTCAATTCTCTTTATATTTCTTAATTCCTGCTTACTTTCAAAACTCAAAATAACTTCACCCTTCAACTTAAGTTAAAGGGTGAAATTAAATCACTGAAATTATAGAAATCATTATAAATTTTCAATATTTAATACTCCCCTAAATACCTCTACTGCAGGGCCTGTCATATAAAGGTGATTATTATCTGCCCATTGTATGGATAATTCACCTCCAAGTAATTTTATCGTAGCCCTACAGTTTAAGTAATTATTTAAAACGCCTGCAACTAAAGTTGCACAAGCTCCTGTTCCACAAGCAAGGGTAATACCTGCACCCCTTTCCCAGACACGCATTAAGGCTTCTTCCCGATTTAGTACCTGGACAAACTCAACATTAACTTTTCTTGGAAATACTCCATGGTTCTCCAGTAATGGTCCCCATTTTTCAATATTAATATTTTCTATATCGGGAACAAATATAACACAATGAGGGTTACCCATGCTAACGGCAGTAATTTCCAATTCTTCCTCATTAACAATCAGTTTTTCTTTAATAACCTGCCCCTCTTTTCCGTACATGGGAATTTTTGAACGTTCAAGTTGGGGCTCCCCCATATCCACTTTTACTAAAGAAACTTTATTATCATTATTTAATAGGATTTCTGGAACTATAATCCCGGCTAGAGTTTCCACATCCATTTTAGTTTTTTTGGTTATACCTTCTTCAAACACATATTTAGCAAAGCACCTAATGCCGTTACCACACATTTCCGCTTCACTACCATCAGAATTAAAAATACGCATCCTTATATCTGCTTTGTTCGAAGGTAAAACAAGAATCAAACCATCTCCGCCAATTCCAAAATGGCGGTCACATATTTTTTTGGCTAAAATAGAATATTCCTCAGGAATTTTTTCTTTTAAGGTATTGACAATTATGAAATCATTACCGAGACCATGCATTTTGGAAAAATTCATAACACACCTCTTTCTTTTAGTCTTACGGGTCTATCTATTAAGTGGACATTTACTAACTGGTCTAGCTTTTACGTCTGACATTACTTCTGAGCTAGCATCATTGGTCAGACATACCAAGTAGTTAAATTATTTCGTCAGACACAAGCTTAAAGTTAGATTTCTAGGTTTTTTCCGGGTACTGAGCACTGGTCACTGGGCACGTTCTTTTGTCAGACGCTCAATATTCACCCAGCAGTATTGTCTGACCCGTAAATCATACTCTTAAGTATACCACTTTACGCAAATAGTATTTCTTGAGACTGCGGTAAAGATTTTGTAAAATACTTGTTCCCCCAGAGATAGCAATAATTATAACCCAGTTTGTTATATCCAGTGGAAAAGTTTTGAAAACCGGTTGGAAAAAGGGTACATAAATTACCATTAAATGCATTATAATCGAACAGCTGACAGCCCCTACCAAGAAGGGATTTGAGAAAAAACCTAGTTCAAAAAGAGAATACTTTTCTGAACGGCAATCAAAAACATGAAACAATTGAGATAAAACCAGGGTAGTAAATGCCATCGTTCTAGCTATACCCAAATCTTTATTCAAATAAAACCCTAATATAAATACTAACAAGGTTCCAACACAAATTAATGTACCTCTAACAGCTATCCTTCTTGCTAAACCATAAGCAAAAATACTTTCCCTGGGATGTCTTGGTTTTCTATACATGATATCAGGGTCAGCGGAATCAACTCCTAAAGCCATGGCTGGTAAACCATCGGTAACCAGATTTACCCATAAAATCTGGATTGGTAATAGTGGTAAAGGTAGCCCTAATAATGAAGCAAAAAACATTGTTAACACTTCACCCACATTACAGGAAAGTAAATATCTAATAAACTTCCTTATATTATCATATATAGCTCTACCTTCTTCAATAGCAGCAACTATAGTTGCAAAATTGTCATCTCCTAATATCATTGCTGAAGCTTCTTTTGTAACATCTGTACCATTTATACCCATGGCTATACCAATATCAGCTTCCTTAATAGCAGGGGCATCATTTACTCCATCTCCTGTCATAGCTACCACGTGTCCTCTTTCTTTCAAAGCATTAACTATTCGAAGTTTATGTTTAGGTGAAACCCTGGCATAAACAGAAACATTATTTACAATTTGCTTTAGTTCTTTATCACTCATTTCATCCAACTGGCTACCTGTTAAAACAAGATCATCTTCTTTAAATATTTTTAATTCTTGGGCTATGGCTTGAGCAGTAATTTTATGATCACCAGTAATCATAACAGTTTTTATCCCGGCATTTTTACATAAAGCTACTGCCTTGATTGCCGCAGGACGAGGCGGATCTATCATACCTGCTAACCCGACAAATATTAAATTTTCTTCTATATCCGCCTCATTTCTTTCATAATTAAAATTGGACGGTAATTCTTTATATGCTAAACCTAAAACTCTTAAAGCCTCCCTTGCCATTTTATCGTTATTTTCTAAAATAACTTTTTTCAACTTATTGGACATGGGGATTATTTCTCCATCCCACCAAGCATATTTGCATTTTTCTAAAACAATGTCAGGAGCACCTTTAGTATAAACCACCAAGCCTTTACTTTTCTGGTAAATAACTGACATTATTTTCCGTTCAGAATCAAAAGGAATTTCATAAATACGTTTTTCATCTTTTTCTATATGTTCCCTCCAAATCCCTGCTTTTGCCGCTAATACTAATAAAGCTCCTTCAGTAGGATCCCCTAATACTTGCCAGGGACTGGATTGTTTTTTTCGAAACATACCAGGTATGATCGTTGTTTCTTTACGTAGTCTGGTATTATTACAAAGTGCTGCAATTTTTAATGCAAAATTTAAAGGTTCTTTTTTCTTAAGTCGTAATTTATCACCTTTAATAATGATTTCTCCTTTGGGATCATACCCTTCTCCAGTTACATGAATTAATTCATCATTAATAAACAATTTCCTTACGGTCATTTCATTCTGAGTAAGGGTACCAGTTTTATCTGAACAGATAACAGTTGCACAACCCAATGTTTCCACTGCAGGCAATTTTCGAATTATTGCTCGTCTTTTTAACATTTTTTGCACACCTACTGCTAAAGCAATGGTCACAATAGCCGGTAACCCCTCGGGAATTGCAGCAACAGCAAGACTAACTCCAACCAAGAACATCCGGTAAACAGGTTCTCCCCGTAAGATACCAGTTACAACAACTACAACCACAATCAACAAGCAAAATGCAACCAACCAACGACCTAATTGTTCCAGTCTTCTTTGCAAAGGGGTTTGATCATTATTAACTTTTTGGATAAGTCCAGCAATTTGCCCCATTTCCGTTTGCATTCCTGTATCTACAACAACACCTTTCCCCTTACCCCTGGTAACTGTAGTACCCATAAAGGCCATATTTTTTCGATCACCTAAGTCTGTATTTTGATTATAAATGCTTTCAGCATTTTTCTTAACAGGAAGCGATTCCCCCGTTAATGAAGACTCCTCAATTTCCATTTGAGCTGTATTCAACAGACGTAAATCTGCCGGAACAATATCCCCCGTTTCCAGTAATACTAGATCTCCTGGAACTAATTGACTGGCGGGAATTTTTGTTTCTAAGCCATCTCTAATCACTAAAGCTTCCGGTGCAATTAACTTCTTGAGAGCCTCCATAGATCTCTCGGCCCTATATTCTTGAACAGAACCTAAAATAGCGTTAATTATAACAATTGCCATAATGGTAATGGCATCCGCATATTCCCCCAAAAAACCAGAAATTATAGTCGCCACTATTAAGACCATGACCATAAAGTCTTTAAATTGATCAAAAAACATTTTCAATGGTGACATGGGTTTTTGTTCCTGTAATTGATTAAATCCTATAAGTTCCAGGCGGCGCTGAGCTTCTTTGTTACTTAACCCCTTAGTTAGGTCTACTTGAAATTCATGCAAAATTTCGTATTTATCCATACTATACCAAGATTTACTTTCCATTCATTTTCCCCTCACTTTGGTGAAGTACTAAGTAAATCTTATTCACTTCCTGGCTAACATATTACATTTAACTTCCGGGTGAACATCGAGCATCTAATAGTACTTAAGGGTAAGATTATGGGTCTGACAACAACTTAAAGGTCTAGCTTATTGGTACGTCTGACCATTAATGTTAGCCCTGAAGTATTGC
>JASKKI010000110.1 GCA_030154225.1 Clostridia bacterium
GGACAGAAATACTGGCAAATACTTCCTTTAAATCCGGTGGGTTACGGAGAATCTCCTTATCAATCTTTTTCCGCTTTTGCCGCCAATCCCTTGTTGATTAGTATTGATGAGCTTTATGAGGAAGGACTTTTAGTAGAGGAAGATTTACAAGATGTGCCGGATTTTAATGATATAAAGGTTGAATTTAGTAAAGTAAAAGAATTTAAAGAAAAGCTATTTCGCATTGCTTCTGAAAGGTTTAAATCACGACGATATCCGGATTTTCTTAAATACAAAGAAAAAAATAGTATCTGGTTAGAAAACTATACACTATTTATGGCTTTAAAAAAACATTTTGGTGGCATTCCCTGGAACCATTGGTATGAGCCAATAGCTAACAGGAATACCCAGGCCCTTAGACAATATCAAATACTACTCCAGGAAGAAATAGAATACAATAACTTTCTACAGTTTATTTTTTATATGCAATGGATGAAATTAAAAAGATATGCTAATGGAAAGGGCATACAAATCATCGGTGATCTTCCTATCTTTATTTCCTATGATAGTTCCGATGTCTGGGCTAATCCCCATTTGTTTGAATTAGATGCCGATGGTAATCCTTTGAAAGTTGCTGGAGTACCGCCGGATTATTTTAGTGAAACCGGTCAACTTTGGGGCAACCCCCATTATAAATGGTCAGAAATGGCGAAAGATGATTACCAATGGTGGCGGGAAAGGTTTAAATGTCTTTTACAAATGGTAGATATCATACGAATTGATCACTTTCGGGGATTTGAAGCCTATTGGGAGATTCCCGCTGGAGAAGAAACTACCGTCAACGGCAGGTGGGTGAAAGGTCCTGGAGCAGAATTTTTTTCCATTATGGAAAAATATTTAGGAGAGCTGCCCGTTATTGCCGAAGATTTGGGAATTATCACTCCTTTAGTAGAGGAATTAAAAAATCAATTTAATTTTCCGGGAATGCAAGTATTACAATTTATTTTTGAAGATACATCACAAGAAATTACCCTGCCCTTAAAGTTTGCAGGAAATTCAGTTGTTTATACCGGAACCCATGATAATGATACCCTTTGGGGCTGGTTTACAAAACATTACCAGGAAAAAACAGGAGTAGTGGAATACTTAAAGGAAAAGTTAAATTTAGATTATAGTTGGAATTGTGAACAAATTTGCTGGCAGTTTATTAAAATTGCTTTAGAGAGTAATGCCATTTTAGCCATAATTCCTTTGCAGGACTTACTTTGTCTTGATAGTTCAGCCCGGATGAATTATCCGGGAACTTTGGGAGGTAATTGGGAGTGGAGGTTTAAAAAAGGAGTTTTGACTAAAGAACTTCAGCTAAAGCTTCTTAATATGGTAGAAGCCAGTAAACGTTAATTTGTTTTATTTGTCATTTTTCGTAAACATTCTGTTTATGAGGTGGAAGTATGGAAAACAAATATATCCTGGGTATTGATGTAGGTGGAACCAATATTAAAGCCGGTTTGGTAGATTATCGGGGAGAAATTAAAGACTTTCAAAGTATGCCGACCCATAAAGAAAAAGGACCCGTTTGTATACTCAATTCCATCATTGAATTAATTAGGTCCTATCAGAATAAGGTACTCTTAACAGGAATCGGTATTGCATTACCTGGCTCTGTTAATAGTCAGACAGGAACATGTCTGTATAGTCCTAATTTAAAATGGGAAAACATCCAGATTAGCCAGAGGATAAAAGAAGCTACTGATCTAAATGTGGAAATAATAAATGATGCCAATGCTGCCTGTCTGGGTGAATACTTTTTTGGAGCTGGAAATAAATGTGGAAGTCTTATCTGTTTAACAATAGGTACTGGTATTGGTTCCGGTTTTATTTTAGACCAGAAACTTTTTGTGGGTAGTTCTGGTTTTGCTCCGGAAGCAGGTCATTTAGTAATCAAGTCAGACGGGCCTTTTTGTTCATGTGGAGGTCAAGGTTGTTTAGAATCATTTGTTTCTGCTCCTGCTATTGTTCGAAGAACCCGGGAAAAGATAGAGAGAGGTACACCTACCAGCTTAACCAGTATAGAAAATGTTAACCTGGAAGAACTAACCATAAAACAAATTTTTGAAGCAGCGCAGCTAGAAGACCATTTAGCCAAGGAAATAATAATGGAAACAAAAGAATACTTGTCTATAGGTTTAGCTAATTTAGTAAACATTTTCAATCCTCAACAAATAATCTTGGGAGGAGGAGTAATTGATATTGGAAATGCAATACTGGACGGGTTAGAAGAGAAAGTTAAACAAAGTATCTATCCTACTTTACGGGATCCTCTGAAAATAGAAAATGCAATGTTAGGTAATCAAGCGGGAGTAGTTGGTGCCGCAAGCCTTTTATTGAGACCGATAAAATTTATTGGAATGAAATAATAAAATTACTAATGTGGAGTTGATAAAATGGAAAAAATCAAGTTTGGTACTGATGGCTGGAGAGGAATAATTGCTGATGACTTTACCTTTCCCAATGTAGCAAAAGTAACCCAGTCAGTTGCTAATTATCTTCGTGGGTTAAAAAAAGAAGAACCAAAAATAGTAATAGGTTATGATAACCGTTTTTTCTCAGAAAAATTTGCTGAAAAAGTAGCGGAAGTATTAACGGCAAATGGAATCAAAGTTTTAATTAGTAATACCGCAGTACCCACACCTGCCACAGCTTTTATGGTAAAAGAAAAACAGCTAGATGGGGCCTTTATGATTACTGCCAGTCATAACCCTTATTACTATAATGGAATAAAATTTATTCCCGAATATGCAGGTCCGGCCCATACAGGTATTACCAGCCAAATAGAGGCGGAATTAATAAAGGTAGAAAATATCAAGGTTTTGCCTATTAAAAAGGTACAAGAAAAGGGATTGGTAGAATATTATTCTGCACAAGGGGCTTATTTTAGACATTTGGATACTTTACTGGATAGAAAAGTAATTAGAGAAAGTAAGCTAAAAATAGTAGTAGATTACTTATACGGTGCCGGAATTGGCTATCATGAAAATTATTTAAAAGACGATGCCGAAGTTTTAGCTTTACATAACAACCGTAATCCTTTGTTTGATAATCTTTATCCTGATCCTGTTGAAAAAAACCTGGGTTTATTAAGGGAAACAATTAAAAAAGAAGGTGCCAATATAGGGATAGCCTTAGATGGAGATGCCGATCGCTTTGGTATAGTTGATGAACAGGGTAATTTTTATACCCCAAACCAGATCTTTACTTTACTTTTACCTTATCTGATTGAAACCAGGAATCTGGACGGACCTATCTACCGTACTGTTGCTACTACCCATCAATTAGACGAAATCGCCCATCAATTTAAACTTCCTGTTGTGGAAACACCTGTGGGCTTTAAATATATTGCAGAAGGCTTTTTAAAAGATAATGCTATTTTTGGGGCAGAAGAAAGTGGTGGTATGAGTATTCAAGGTCATATCCCTGAAAAGGATGGTATTTTGACCAGCCTATTGGTTGTAGAAATGGTAGCCCGTTCTAAAAAGCCATTAAGCCAGATATGGCAGGAAAATTGCGACAAATACGGTCGGTTGTACCAAGAAAGGGTTGACTTGGAATTATCTCAAGAAGTAAAAACAAAACTGGTAGCCATGGTTAATGATTTTCAGGGAGAACAAATTGGCAACCGAGTAATTAAAGAAACTATAACCATTGATGGTAAAAAGTTTATTTTTGATAATTCCTGGTGTTTAGTCCGTCCTTCGGGAACAGAAAATGTTATTAGAATATATTTTGAGGCTAATGAAAAAGATGATTTAGAAAAACTCAAAAATGAAGTTTTAAACTGGTTAGAACAGTAATAAAAAAAGGCTGTATCCCTTTACCAATGGTCAGTTATACTAATTAACCCATGCATTAGTGCAAGAACCCCTTATCTATTAAAAATTTTTAATAGATAGGGGGTTGAATTTTGATAATGAAGATTGGATATCCTAATGATAAATAATTAACATAAGGTGGGTTAAAATGACAGAGGTAAATAAATATGATAAAAAAATACCTAAGATAATAGAAAGTTTAGTTGAAAACAGCAAAAATGCTCTAAAAGAAATGGTAAAACTTGACCAGGAGCAGGTAGATTTCATTGTTAAAGAAATGGCTCTAGCTGGACTGGCAAACCATATGCGGCTAGCCAAATTAGCCATTGAAGAAACCAAATGTGGAGTATATGAAGACAAAGTAATAAAAAATCTTTTTGCCACCGAATATATTTATCACAGCATAAAGTATCAAAAAACCGTGGGTATAATTGATGAAAATGAAGAGGAGAATTATTTTGAAATAGCGGAACCGGTAGGTGTGATAGCGGGAATAACTCCTGTTACTAATCCTACTTCCACAACCCTTTTTAAATGTATCATTGCCATGAAAACTAGAAATCCCATTATATTCGCTTTTCATCCCAGATCACAGAATTGTAGTGTTGAATCAGCTAAAATTATGAGAGATGCGGCTGTAAGAGCAGGAGCCCCGAAACATTGCATTCAGTGGGTTGAGGAACCTTCTATAGAAGCTACCCAGGCTTTAATGAAAAATGATGGGATATCATTAATATTAGCTACAGGTGGATCATCTATGGTCAAAGCCGCTTATAGCGCTGGAAAGCCTGCTCTGGGAGTAGGGCCCGGGAATGTACCCTGTTATATAGAAAAAACTGCAGACATAAAAAGAGCAGTAACCGATTTAATTTTATCTAAAACCTTTGATAATGGTATGATTTGTGCATCGGAACAAGGGGTAATTATTGATCAGGAAATATATGAAACGGTCATCTCTTATATGAAAGAAAATAACTGTTACTTTCTTGATGAAGAAGAAAAGAAAAAATTAGAACAGTACATTATTAATGAAGAAAAAACTGGAATAAATCCGGAAATTGTAGGACAATTTGCCACTACCATTGCCCAAAGGGCAGGAATAAATGTCCCGGAAAATACAAAAATACTGGTTGTGGAAATAGAGGGAGTAGGTCCTGAATATCCCTTTTCCAGGGAAAAATTGAGTCCCATATTAGCTTGTTATAAAGTAAAAAGTTCCAAGGAAGGAATTCAGAGAGCAGTAGAAATGGTCAACTTCGGCGGGTCCGGGCACTCAGCTGTTATCCATTCCAATGATGATAAGATTATAAATGAGTTTTCCTTACGGGTGAATACCGGAAGGTTAATTATTAATCAACCATCAAGTCATGGTGCCATAGGGGATATTTATAATACTAGTATGCCTTCTCTAACACTAGGCTGTGGTTCTTTTGGACGAAACAGCACAACTGCTAATGTAACAGCGGTAAATTTGATTAACAAAAAAAGGGTAGCCAGGAGAAGGTATAATATGCAATGGTTCAAAATACCTGAAAAAATTTATTTCAAACCAGGTTCTATCCAGTATTTATCAAAAATGAATGATATTTCTAGGGCCTTTATTGTTACCGATGAAGTTATGGTTAAACTGGGCTATGTAAATAAAGTTCTTTATTATTTGCGAAAACGTACCGGTAGAAATTATGTTCATTCAGAAATATTTGATAAGGTCCAACCTGATCCCACGGTACAAACGGTGTTAGAAGGTGTTGATGTTATTAATACTTTTAAACCCGATGTAATTATTGCTTTGGGAGGGGGATCGGTTATTGATGCTGCTAAAGCAATCTGGTTATTTTACGAACACCCCAATACGGATTTTGATGACCTGCGGATGAAATTTATGGACATTCGGAAAAGGGTGTTCAAATACCCACCCCTGGGTAACAAAGCCAAGCTAGTTGCCATACCTACTACTTCTGGTACAGGCTCAGAAGTGACCTCTTTTACGGTAATAACAGACCCGGAAAAAGAAATAAAATACCCGCTGGCTGATTATGAATTAACACCTGATGTGGCCATAATTGATCCTGATTTTGTCCAATCAGTGCCTCCCCAGGTGACGGCCGATACGGGATTGGATGTCTTAACCCATGCTATAGAAGCCTATGTTTCGGTTATGGCTTCTGACTATACTGATGCCTTGGCTTTAAAAGCCATTCAATTGGTTTTTCAGTACTTACCTAGAGTATATGAAAATGGTGCTGACCAAATAGCCAGAGAAAAAATGCATAATGCTTCCTGTATAGCAGGAATGGCTTTTACTAATGCCTTTTTAGGTATTAATCACAGTTTAGCCCATAAATTAGGGGGAGAATTCCATATACCCCATGGCAGGGCCAATGCAGTTTTACTTCCCCATGTTATTAGATATAATTCATTGAAACCTAGTAAGTTCAATGCCTTTCCAAATTACGAGCATTATATTGCCCATGAGAAGTATGCAGAAATCGCCAAGTATCTTGGACTTCCCGCTGCTAATATAGAAGAGGGAATAAACAGCTTAATATCGGCAATTACTGATTTGCTAAAAAAATTAAAAATGCCTCTATCCATAAAAGATTGTGGCATATCAGAAGAACAGTTTATGAATGCTATAGACGAACTTTCCGATAGGGCTTTCGAAGATCAATGTACTACTTCCAATCCGAGAATGCCCTTGGTTTCCGAGTTAAAAGAAATTTACCAAAAGGCTTACTATGGTTTATAGATGAAACGTATCAAAACCCTCTTATAAAGAGGGTTTTGGTGTTTTATAGTTCTTTATTTACTTGAGATAAGTGTTCTTTTTAAAATAAATGATGCTAAGTTTCAAATGGGGCAGGTATAAGTTTTAGAAACTAAACTTAGTTAATAAGATTTTACATATACTAAAAAAACAAAAAATTAATATTTAAGATTTTTTATAAAAATTTAAATGGTTCATTGTAAAATTAAATGCAACAGGTAAAATGCATGTAAAAAAATAAACAACCATAGTGAGAAATCATGTATGATTTAGGTGTCTACTCCAAACA
>JASKKI010000111.1 GCA_030154225.1 Clostridia bacterium
AAAAGACCTTTTGACTAAGGATACTATAAAACTAAATGTTGAGGCAAAAGATTGGGAGGAAGCAGTGAGGATAGGAGGTGAGTTATTAGAGAAAAGCGGAGCAATTGAGCCAAGGTATATTAACGCAATGATAAACACTGTAAAAGAGATGGGTCCTTATATTGTCATTGCACCAGGAATAGCAATGCCTCACGCAAGGCCAGAAGCAGGGGCAAAAAAAATAGGCATGAGCTTAATTACACTAAAAAATCCTGTTAACTTTGGAAACAAAGAAAACGATCCAGTAAAAATTGTTGTATGCTTAAGTGCCATAGATCATTCAACACACCTTAAAGCTTTGTCAGAACTGGCAGGGCTTTTAGGAGATGAAGAAAGCGTAAATAAGATTAAGCTTGCTGATGAACCTAAAACAATATGCAATTTATTAAATAATTTACAAGGTAAGGAAAGGAGAAGGTGAAAAAATGTCTGATCGCGAACTCTCTATATTAACTGTATGTGGAGTAGGTGTAGGTTCTAGCCTCATGTTAAAAGCAAATGTAAGAGAACTCTTAGATAAATATAAGATTTCTGCAAAAATAACAAATACCGATATGACTACAGCAAGAGCAAATGAAGCAGATATTGTAATTACTACCCCGGATATTTACAAGTCAATAAAGGGAATAAAAACAAAAAAGATTGTTCTTTTAAATAATATGGTCAGCATGAAAGAATTAGAAGAAAAACTTATTCCTGCTTGTAAGGAACTTCTAGAAAAATAAAAAAGACCAGCTAGAAAAAGTTAAATAGAAAATTAAAATGTTAACCGAAAAAAGGAAACAATAAACTAAAATCAATGAAAATCAGGTTTATCTTCTTCAAAAAAAGATTGGACATTATCATAAATGTCAGGGAGAGATAGTTGTTTAGCTTTGGTTTTCATGGGATTTCCTCCATTTCGTTTTTGGATTTGGTTCTCTATATAAAATTGAACAAAAGTGGAGGAATTCCTTTGAAAATATATAGCAGAATCCCTTAATTTGTGATGATTTTGGGATTCCGCAAAGACCTAATCGATATATTATTAGGAGGGAGATGTTAACTATGTCAGTAATTAACTTTTTAATTACGCAGGTGATGAGCGATGCTGGCGTACTGTTTGGATTAATTACTCTTGTAGGTCTATTATTCCTAAGAAGACCAGTTGAAGAAGTAATCATGGGGACGGTAAAGGCTGTTATAGGTTTTTTGATACTGTTAGCAGGTGTAGGACTTTTGCAAGAAGCTACCAATCCTATAAGTGCATGGGTAGCAAAACTTTTGGGAGTTAAGGGAATACTTCCTCAAGGCCTTATGGCAATGGGAATAATGATGTCGTCTAAATACGGAGGAGAAGTGGCTCTTGCGATTTTACTGGGTTTTATACTAAATCTAATTCTGGCAAGAGTAACTCCCCTGAAGTCTGTAGGCATTACCGGGCATCTACTGGCTAACTGGGCCGCGTGGGTTGTAGCTATTTTAACAGCTCTTCATATGAGTCCTACAGCAGTAGTGATTATAGCCAGTATTTTAAGTGGATTGCATTATTGGCTTGCAACAGCTATAACTCATTACTTTATGAAAAGAAATGAGAGGTTAACTTCCGAATGGGCATTATACCTACCCGATTCGATTGGTGTTGCTGTGGCATCCTGGATTGGAAAGATTGCAGGAAATCCAGAGAAGAGGTGCGCAGATATTAAAGTTTCTAAGAGAATGGAATGGCTCCGTGATAGCATAGTAGGTATGGCTGTTCTTGCAGCTATATTATGGACTGTACTGGGTCTAGCAGTAGGAAGGGAAGCTGTTGAAGCAGTGTCTAATGGCAAAAATTGGGTACTATTCTCAATTTTTTCAGGTTTTAAGTTTGCAGGAGGTTTAGCGGTACTGATATATGGTGTAAGAATGTTGCTTGGAGAACTAGTTCCGGCTTTTAATGGTATTGCCAAAACGTTAATTCCCGGTGCTATTGCAGGTCTTGATTACCCTACGGTGTTTCAGTTTGCTCCACAGGCAGTATTTATCGGATTTATTTTTAACTTGTTGGGAGGTATTGCGGCCACGCTGGTTATGATAGCACTTAAGTTTCCAGTTGTAGTGATACCAAGTGTATGGACGAATTTCTGGATGGGGGCACTAACAGGTGTTTTTGCTGATGCATATGGAGGTAGGAGGGGAACAATAATCGCTACTTTCATTATTGGGTTCTTGGTTCCTTTTGGATGGTCTCTAGGATACCCTCTTACGGGTCCATTGTCTAGTTCAGGACTAATTAGCGATTATACGGATGTTAGCATAGGTAGCATTATACTTTATCTGCTAAGAAAAGTATTTTTTGTTCACTAAAAATATTATTATACAAGATACAAGGTGAGGTAAAAAATGTCAAAATATAAAGTGCTAATAACAGCACAATCTTTTGGAAAAGAAGGACATGAACCTTTTGAAATACTTGAGAGAGCAAACATAGAACCAGTACTTAAGCAGAAAGAAAAAATCTGGTCTGAAGATGAACTTGCGGAAATAATAAGTGATTTTGACGGTATTATAATTGGTGCAGATAAATTAACAAAAAAGCTTATCGATAAAGCATCGAAGTTAAAGATAATTTCCAAACATGGAGTAGGTGTGGATAATATAGATGTGAATGCTGCTACTGAAAGAGGTATACCAGTAGTTATTGCTCAAGGTTCTAATGCAGTGGCTGTTGCAGAACTTGCGCTTGCTTTGACGTTTGACCTTGCAAGAAACATACAGCAGTGTAACTTAGAAACAAAGAAAGGAAAATGGAACAGGATTATTGGCGTTGAATTACAAGGAAAAACAGCTGGTATAATTGGTATGGGCAGAATAGGTAAAGAAGTGGCAAAAAGAGTTTATTACTTAGGAATGAATATACTTGCTTTTGATCTTTATGAGGATAAAGAATTTGCAAAAAATTACAGTATTGACTATGTGGATCTAAATACACTTCTCAGAAAGTCAGATTTTGTTACACTACATCTTCCGTTAACAAAAGAAACAGAAAAAATAATAAATAAAAACAATATTTGCTTAATGAAACCTACCGCATATATAATTAATACAGCAAGAGGTGGCCTTATTGATGAAGAAGCTTTATATGAAGCACTTAAAAACAATAAAATAGCAGGGGCAGCTATTGACACGTTTGAGTTGGAACCTCCTGTCAATAGCTCCTTGTTATCCCTCTCAAATTTAATAGCTACACCTCATATAGGAGCCTATACTCACGAGGCGATAAACAACATGAGTCGTCTTGCTGCTCAAGCAGTAGCCGATTTTTTCATGGGCAAAGAACCTTATTATGTAATAAACAAGCAAGCTCTAAGAGTTAAGAGGTGATAAGAAATTGAATGAAAAAATCTTTATTTCTCCTGAGGAGTTGAAAAGTATTTGTATATCCAGCCTGTGCAAAAATGGGGTATCGGAAGAAGAGGCTAAATTAGTAATAGATACAATGATTGAAGCAGATATGAGAGGCGTTACATCTCACGGAATCCAAAATCTACCTGTTTATATCAAAAGGATACAGAATGGTGGCATAAATATCAAGGCAAAACCAGAAGTAATTCAAGTTTCCGAAAATCAGTGGCTTATTGATGGAAAAGGATGTTTAGGTCAGATAGCTGCAATTGAAGGAGTAAAATTGTTAGCTGAAGCTGGAAAAAAGAATAAAGTTGCTGTAGTTGGAGTAAAAAATACAAATCATTGTGGAATGCTTGCCTATTACACAAAACGAATAAGCTCTGAAAATTGTATTGGTTTTATGTGCTCTAACGCTAATCCTACCATGGCAGCTTTTGGAGGAGCAGAACCAGTTCTAGGTACCAACCCATTTTCTGTAGCGATTCCTTATAAAAAATCCCATGTTATAGTTGATATGGCTACTAGCAGTGTGGCAAAAGGCAAGATTTATGAATATGAAAGGAAAGGCTTATCTATACCTGTAGGATGGGCGCTAGATTTCGAAGGTAAACCTACCAGTTCTGCGGTAGACGCCCTAAATGGTGTTTTACTTCCATTTGCGGGCCATAAAGGGTACTCTATAGCACTCATAGTCGAAATACTGAGTGGTGTATTAACGGGCTCAGCATATTCCAAAATGATTTTTTCACTTCATAAAGATGCAGACAAAATACAGAATGTGGGGTTTTTCATGGCTATAGTTCCTATAACACCTTTTATGGATATCGAGACATTTAACAAGAGGTTAGAGGTGTTATTAAGTATAGTCAAAAATAGTAAGAAGCAAGAAGGAGTAGAAGAAATTTTATTTCCTGGAGAATTGGAAGAAAGGCTTTATGAGAAAAGTTTAACGCAAGGTATTGGAATAGACAAAGAAATATTAGATCAAATAAAATCAATATAACTTTTATTAGACCAAATAAAATCAAGATATAATTTTTTGAAGAGGTGAATTCAAAATTACCTCAGTAAACTTAAAAAGGACCTTCTCCTTTTAAGTTTATCAGAGACAAAGGACCATTTAAATAAAAAAATGAGAGATTTAATTATGAGATTGTTTTACCAGGGTAAAAATGATTTTTAAGGATTTAATTTATGTGTTTATTATTAAATTTTTGATGTGAATTACAATCATATTATACGAGAGGTGATACGAATGTTTAAAATGAAAGGCGTTGTACCTCCTATGATTACACCTTTCGATAAAGAAGGAAACGTTGATTATAGCAGTTTGGAAATCCTTGTTGATTTTCTAAAGGAAAAGGTGCATGGATTATTTATAACGGGATCTTATGGCAGCGGAGCTTTGATGGATATAGAGGAACGCAAAAAAGTTGCAGAAATTACTGTTAAAAAAGTAAATGGCAAGATACCAGTAATAGTTCACGTCGGCACAACTAATAATAAATCTTCAGTTGAATTGACAAAACACGCGAAATCTATAGGTGCTCAAGCAGTTGCAGCTGTAGGTCCGTACTATTTCAAACATAACGAAGATAGTATTTGTTATTTTTATGATGATATAGTCAAAGCGGCTGATGGGATGCCTGTGTATGTATATAATAACCCACAATTCCAAGGATATCCAATGAGTTTAGAACTTATGAAAAAGTTAAAGTCATTAGGGGTTAACGGCGTAAAAGATGCTACTTTTGATATAATGATCCACGCCACATATCACAGGGTCTTAAAAGACGATAGCTTTGATGTAGTTTTGGGTACTGAAGCAATGTGGCTTTCAGCAAGAGCCCTTGGTACAGAAGCCTTTATACCTGGCCTTGCAAATGCTTTTCCTGAAATATGTTGTAAAATGTATGAAGAAGGAATGAGGAATGACTTTGAAGCCTGCCGGGAAACACAGTTTAAAGTTAACAAATTAAGAGATATTATGTATTTGGCTAAATCTACTCAATTAGCAATTTATGCTATGTTAGAGATAAGAGGGATAATTAAGGCATATCCCAGAGCACCGTTTATTCCTGCTTCAGAGAAAGAAAAAGAGGCAATAAAAGAAGAGCTTAAAAGATTAAGCATTATTTAGAACTTTATTAATAATCCGGTTTTAACACCGGATTACTTTAAAAATTTTTTTGAGGAGGAAAATATTTTATGAAAATAATAGATATATCCCAGACACTTGAAGAACCAATGGTTTATTATCCTTCTGTAAAAAAATTTGAATTTAAATGGGCAAGGCACTATTCCAAAGGAGATATTTCGAGCCTTTCAGAAATTAGCATGGGATCTCATGTAGGAACTCACTTAGATTCACCATATCATTTTATAGAAAATGGTAAGAATCTAAACGAGATGGATTTAGATATTTTCTATGGTAAAGCAAGAGTAATAGAGGTACCTGAAGAACAAGATAAAATTACCGCAGAATTTCTAAAAACAATAGGGGATTTAGACGAAAGAATTCTTTTTAAGACGAAAAATTCGCGAATGTATGAACTAAAAGTGTTTAAAGAGGATTATGTTTATATAGACAGAGAGGCGGCAGCTTACATTGCTCAATTTCCAGTAAAGTTGGTAGGAATAGATTATGTAAGTGTAGACATGTATAAAAAATCAAAAGAAGCTCACATGATTTTATTATCAAGGGGTATTGCTTTACTCGAGAATATAGTTTTAAATGAAGTAAATGATGGTCTTTACAAATTAGTATGTTTTCCAATAAAAGTTAAGGATGCAGAAGCTGCTCTTTGTCGAGCTGTTTTAATAGAAGAATAATTAGGGATGTGCAAATTAAGTAAGATTATCAAAAGTAAAAACCAAAATATGTATTATGTGTAATATACAACTATCAAAAACTTCAGTTGATATGGAAAGCTAAAGGAAGGTAAAAAGAAAGACGAAAAAAGGGCATAAATATCCTGTAGAAAGCAAGTGTTAAAAATAACGTGAACTAATCTAAAGAAAAAGTAAGCTGATTTCTTTAAACTAGCGAGAGATTTAATCCTGTCAAATTTACCTAACTTAATAGCTACAATAAGCAATAGTAAGCAAGCAATATGGCCAAAAGAATTAAGGTTGCTGACGCTAGTATAAACTTTTTCGAAGCCTAAAGCCTTAAAACGAGAAATATATCTTTCTGATTGAGTTCGCAATCTATAAAAAGGCCTTAAAAAGCTGTAGCTGTACATGTTCATTAGGGCCCTATAGCACTGACTGCTACATTACTATTAGATGTCTGTACACCTAATGTATTTATACAGAAGCAAAGTTTAGTCATACACATAATCAAGGTTTTGATTTACTTGATTTTGTGAAGAATAAAGAAATCTTTGCGTATAGGGATGGCTTTGTCGATATTCCAACGGGCCCAGGACTTGGTATTGAAATCGATGAAGAATTAGTCAAAAAAGTTGATATGGAAGGATTACATTGGACTAA
>JASKKI010000031.1 GCA_030154225.1 Clostridia bacterium
ACTCCTAATCCCTGGGAACACCCCTCAGCAAGTATTAGTTTATAAATTTTTAGAGACCGGGGTTTTTTCCGGTCTCTAATTTACAGGGCTATTTTCTATAGTTTCTGGTATAAAGAAAATTATATTTGGCCGAATGTTTTAGCTCATCGGTAATAATTTCAAAAAGCATATCTCTGTGTTCCCGAGACCTTAACCCAAAATAAATTTGACGGTACATTTCAACGGCAGCCAATTCCCCAAATAATGCTTGTTCAATACCATCTAAATAATTATTGGGTTTGACAAACTCTTCCTCCCCTAAAGGTACAGGGTATTGGCCTGTTATTTCCTTGTAAATTTGCCGGAACATTTTATAATGTTTTATTTCATCGTCCCTGATACTTGCTATTATCTGTTTTTCCTTTTCATTAGGAGCAACACTTATTAAATAATCATAGAACTTTCTATCACTGGCCTCTCCCGCTACTGCCTTTCTAATAAGATTTAAAGCTTTTTCCAACCCTGGGTCATACATGTAAGGGTAGGTTGGTCCCAGATATGGGTAAAAGTATGGCTCTATATATGGATTTGGCAGATTATAATACATATTTAGCCCTCCTAAACATAATGTAAATTTTCCTGTAGTATTATATTATTTGTTTAGTTAGAAGGTTCTTTTTCTTCATTAAAATGTTGTAAAGTCATTTGAATAGGGTTGTTCTTTTTTAGAGATTTATTTTGATACATACTATTATCAGCCTTGTCAATTAGCTTATCTACATCAATTTCATCATTATAATCATATTGGGCCAAGCCATACCGCTATTTGATTTCAATTTTTATCCTTTGTTATATTTTTCCTAATTATTCATTTCTCCTTTTTAGAGACTAATCCTCTACAATTTTTATTGAAATAAGGCTTTTAAAATTTATTTAAAAAAATTTTAAAATTTATTGTATATCCTTTCCCTAATCTGAACATACTACATACTGAACAACTCCTCTTATCTCCTCCACTCTATGGGTCCGAGTAAGCTCGGGCCCTTTTTTTAAAACATAAGTATTAATACAAAAACAAACCCTTATTATTTATCAAAAATGAAACATCGGCGAGTTAAAATAAAAAAATGCAGATGGATGATTTTTCTACAAACTGACCCTGTCTAAAGACAGGGTCACAAGAAACTTAATATAATCTTTTCAAATCTTCTTCGTTTATATTAAAACAATGCTTTGGTTCCGGGTATTTGCCGTTATCAATATCTTTACTCCACATATTAAATACTTCCACTATTTGATTTCCCATTTGAGCATATTGTTTAACAAATTTAGGTACAAACTTATCAAATATACCCAATATATCATAAGCATTTAGATTTTGGGCTGTAGTATGGGGTCCTGCTCCACAACTTATTGTTGGTATTGTTAATTTCTCATCAATTATTTTGGCTAACTGGGCAGGAATACATTCCAATACAATGGCAAAGGCACCTGCTTCTTCTAAAGCTAACGCCTCATTTAATAGTTTTTCTGCGGCATCCTTGCTTTTACCCTGTACTTTAAAACCTCCTAGCATGGTAGCCGTCTGAGGGGTTAATCCAATGTGGGCTACTACCGGTATACCCGCATCCACTACTGATCTTAGTGTTTCCACAACCTTCATACCGCCTTCAATTTTAACACAATCGGCACCTGCCTTGAGTATGGTACCTGCATTTCTAATGGCTTCTTCTTTACTTACCTGGTAGGATAGGAAAGGCATATCACCTACAACAAAAGTATTTGGTGCCCCTCTTCTCACTGCTTTAACATGATAAATAATATCTTCAATATTTACAGGTATTGTTCCATCATGTCCTTGAATTACCATACCTAGAGAATCCCCAACCAGTATAAGCTCAATTTCCGAACGATCTGCCATCAAGGCCATGGGATAATCATACACTGTAATCATTTTAAATTTTCGCCCGGATTTTTTCATTTCTTGTAATTCAGGGATAGTAATTTTTTTCTTAGTCATAACTTTCCTCCTTATCTTTAACTTATTTTCTAAATATCGCTCCTGACATGGCTGACATTACCTGTTTAGCATATCTATCCAGGTAGCTACCCGGCTTAACCTTCGATGCAGGTGGCTTCCAGTTGGCTTTTCTTCTATTCAGCTCTTCTTCACTAACTTCCAGAGTAATTTTACCTGCGGGGATATCAATACTGATTATATCGCCCTCTTCTATTAATGCTATGGGACCACCTTCGGCAGCTTCGGGAGAAACATGACCGATCGCAGCACCTGATGTTCCCCCTGAAAATCTACCATCGGTAATTAAAGCAACTTCTTTATCCAAGCCCATTCCAACAATGGCAGCTGTAGGTGTAAGCATTTCCCGCATACCAGGGCCACCTTTGGGTCCTTCATATCTTACTACAACTACATCACCAGGTTTAATTTTTCCTCCATAAATAGCTTGAACGGCTGGTTCCTCTTGGTCAAATACTTTAGCTGGCCCTCTGTGTTTTAACATTTCTGGTTTAACTGCAGCACTTTTACAAACAGACCCTTCCGGTGCAAGATTACCATATAACAACTGGATCCCACCTGTAAAAGAATATGGTCTATCCATTGGTCTAATGACATTGGAATTAATTACTTTAACACCAGATACATTTTCTTCTACAGTCTTCCCGGTTACTGTTAAAACATCTTTATTAAGAAGACCGGCTTCAACTAACTGATGCATTAAAGCGGTAATACCACCGGCATAATGAAAATCAACAGGGTAATGTCCATCGGGTGCTGGTTTTATTTTCACCAGGTGGGGGACTTTTTGAGCCATCTCAGCAAAAATATTAATATCGAAATCAATACCCGCTTCTGCCGCTATCGCGGTTAAGTGTAAAACAGTATTGGTAGAACCACCGATAGCCAGATCAACTGTAATGGCATTTTCTAGTGCTTTTTTAGTTATTATGTCTGCAGGTAAAATATTTTTTTATATAATTCAATAATTTTTATACCAGTTTCTTTAGCCAGAGCAACTCTTCTTCCAGTTGCCGCCGGAATAGTACTTCCCGGTAAAGCCATACCCAGAGCTTCTGTAAGAAAGTTCATAGAGTTGGCTGTACCTAAAAGATTACAGGCACCACATCCCGGTAAAGCTTCCCGTTCCATTCTACCTAGTTCTTCAATAGTAATATTCCCTTTAGCTACCTCCCCTTGGAAAGCCATGAGGTCAGAATAGCCAATTTCTTTACCATCAAAACACCCAGTAGCCATAGGACCACCACTAACCATAATGGCTGGGATGTTTACCCTCAAGGCAGCCATTAATAAACCGGGGGTAATTTTATCACAATTTGTAACAAATACTACGGCATCATATTGGTGGGCATTAATCATACATTCGATGGAGTCACATATTAATTCCCTACTGGCTAGAGGATAATGCATACCATAATTACCTTGAGCAATCCCATCACAAATTCCTATTGTCGGAAACTCTATTGGGGTACCCCCGGCCGCAATAATACCTTCCCGTACTCCCTTGGCAATACTATCTAGGTGAATATGGCCGGGCATAGTCTCATTTTGTGTATTTACTACAGCCACTAACGGTTTTTCTAAATCTTCTGGCAAAAAACCCATAGAATAATATAATGCTCGGTGGGTCGCCCGTTCTAAACCCTTAGTTGTAATATGACTTCTCACTATTTCATCTCCCTTTCAAATATTATTTGAATAATATTTATTTATCGAAAAATTCAGGTAAAGGTATTTAGAAAAAACCTATTATTATATTTCTTTATTTTAATAATTAAGCCTCCTGAAATTTTTGTCGATAGTTTTAAAATTCTTGCTCAGTCAAAGAGTACATCACTTTATTAGGTGTTACATTTTTATATTTTTTAAACACACTACTGAAATAACTGGGATCATCAAAACCTACCCGTTTAGCCACTTCACCAACGGAATATTTGCCTGTCAATAAAAGATTCTGGGCATTATTTATACGCACCCGGGCTAAATAACCGGCAAACCCCTCTCCTGTATATTTTTTAAAAATACGACTAAAATAACTGGGACTTAAAAATAATTTATCAGCAACAGTTTTCAGGGTAAGTTTTTGGTGAAAATTCTTATTTATATAATCTACTGCCCATTTTACCAGCTGTTCACCCTGATTTTCTCCTACTGAATAAATTTTATTGCCAAGCTCTCTAACAAATTTTATCAATAACTCTTCCAGATCGCTGGCTTTTGCAATTTCCTCTAACCTTTCTTCCCATCTCTTTTCCATCTGGTTTGCCTCTTCTTTGGAAATTATTTGTTCAGAAAAATCATGAAGTATGATAGTAATTAACTTTCTGAAATTGAAAATCATTTCAGTAAATACATACCTTTTACTGCCTGCTTTGCGTATCATTTTTCTTATGATCTCCTCAGCTTTTTTAAACTTTCTTTCAATAAGTAAATTATAAATTTGCTTCTCATAAAGAAAATCAAAAGATAAATTAACAAAATATCCAGGGGAAAATATCCCTTCTTCTCCCCAAAAATAGGCTGATTTTCTTATTAAATCTGCTTCTTGAAAACAGGTATTTATGGTTCCTGTACTAAATATGGGGGTCACTCCACCAAAAATCTGAATTGAATATTTTGTCTGCCATTCCGGTAATTTCTGCTGTATTTTCTGGTATATTTCATTACTATAGTCATGGCAAAGGACAACTATCGTCCCGTCAGAAAGGGTAGTGTATAAGCCATACCCGAATAGTATATCAATTTCTTTCCCAATTGAATCCAAAAAAAGGTTATCCCGGATTATTTCTCTTTTATAACAAGAAACAACAATTACTGCTCCCGGGCAATTTTGTTCTAGGTTGAGAAATTTTTTTAAATAAAGAAGCTCCTGTGTTTTTACTAATCTATTTGTAATAAATGCATTTACCAGTTGTTTTCTCATAACCGGTTTTATTTGTTCCAGTTGCTTTTTCAGCCGTTCTTTTTCATTAAACTTTATCTTTTGTCGCAAAGTTATTGCAATACCGTCTTTTAATGCTTTACTAAGCTGTTCCGCTTTTAGTGGTTTTAATAGATAATCCTCCACATTGATTTTTATAGCTTTCTGGGCATATTGGAAATATTCATAAGCGGTCAAGATATATACTTTGGTTTGAGGATATCTTTTTTTGATTATTTCGGCGGCTTTTAACCCATCCATTAAAGGCATATGAATATCAATAATAACAAAATCAGGTCGGTACTTATCCACCATTTCCACGGCCTGTTCTCCATTTTCCCCTTCTCCACAAATATAAAAGGGTAGTTTATATTCATTAATTACAAATCTAATAAACTTTAAAACTGTAGGTTCATCATCAACGATCAATAATTTATACAAATTTTCTCCCCCCATTTCTTACATATTACAGGGTAATTTTATGGTGACCTTTGTCCCTTTATTATCTAACCTTTTAATATCAAAAGTAAATTTATCACCATAATAAAATTCCAGACGTTTATAAATATTTTTTAACCCTATACCTTTTAAAGATTTTACATTCTCAATTACCTGAGGAGGAACCCCACTACCATTATCTATTACTTCAATGACAGCCATATGCTGCTCAGAATAAGCATTTATTTGTAATGAGCCTGGCCAGCGAATATTAGAAAAACCATGGATAATGGAGTTTTCTACCAAAACCATAATTGTCATAATTGGTATTTTTATCTCCAACACTTCCACCTTTATATCCATCTCAACTGTAAATCTGGAGGGAAACCTGGTTTTTTGGATTAGGAGATAGTCCTGGATATAATTTAGTTCTTCTCTGATAGTAATTAAGGGGTCTGTCTTACCTAAACTGGAGCGCAATAAATTGGCCAGGGCATAAGTAAGAGAGGCTGCTGTAGTAGCTCCTTCCATCAATGAGGTTTGAGCAATTGTATTTAGAGTATTAAATAAAAAATGGGGATTAACCTGGGACTCTAAAAATCTTAATTTAGCTTCATTTAGTCTATTCTCCAATTCAGCTTGTATCTGTTTTTCTCTGGTCAGACTCAATTTGTACATGCTTATTTGTTTTTCCCTGGTAGATTGAATAATTAATTGTACCAAAGATGCACTGATCAAGGATAAAATTTCCGCTACTGACTTAAGATGATTACGATTGATAAACTCAAGATTATGATATTCTTTTTGGGCTAGGTAGTATTTTTTTGCTGGAAAACATTTTTTAATTAATATTTCATCCCGGGGAGTAACCATGGAAACCCTACCATAGCCGCATCCTAAGTACCCTAAAAGCCGTTCATTGAAAATTATGGGGGATTGTACGGAATAAACACCAAATTTACAACTGCAAACCCGTAAATCTTTACCGGCATGTATCCTGCCTTCTGAATACAAAACACAATCTCCTAACTGTTCTGTTAAACAAAGTTTACAAAATACAGGAAAATTTTTAGGTTCCGTTAATAAATTTCCAGCCGTATCAACTAAAGAAACAGCCAGCTTTATATTTTGGGTAAATTTACTGGCAATAGCGTCCAGATTAGTCATTTTGGCCAGTTCAGGAAGTTCTACATCCTCAATAGCTGATATTTCCCCAAGGGAATCAGGAATTGTGGGATACACTATACTCATAAACCTGGCCGGTTTACCGGAAATATTGGCCATAATATGTTGTCCACCGGCAGGAATATAGCCCAGCCGGCCTTTTCCCAAAATAATCTTATGACTATTAGACCAATGAATTGTTTCCCCTTCCAAGCCATAGATAATTTCATCATATCCCGGGTGGGTGTGGATTTTTTGTTCTACATCTGGATAAACAGTAACTATGGAAACAGAACGCCTTGATTTGCTATTATTTTTACTCTCACTGGGTTCTAACTCTAAAAAATATGATTCACCCCAGGGAAAGTATTGTTCATCAATAATGTTTAAACTAAACAGCTGCTCAATCTCTTTACGAAATTTATTATTCATATAACACCCCGTCCAAATAAAATTACGAGATAGCTAATATTTCTGAAAATAATGCTTATTTCCTTCTTAAAAAGGCAGCCAAATAAAGGCTGCCTTGTGTAAATTAATTTTAAGATTTAAAATGCCTCCCGATTTTTTTGTCATCAATTTTAGAATTTTTGTTTTGCTAGAAACTTAAAAAAAAGATAAAGCCCCCTACCATCAAAAACTCCTTTGATAGATAGAGGGCATAGTTAAAGTAACTTATAAAACTGTTCATTTAGGCCAAACTTTTCTTTTTACTTAATTCATAAGCAACATCAACAATAATATCTTCCTGTCCACCTACTGTTTTTCTGTTACCCATTTCGTATAAAATATCCCTGGCATCTACATCGAATTTTTCAGCAGCCCGAAGTGCATGTAATAGAAAGCTACCATATACACCTGCATAACCGATGGTTAAAGAATTCTTGTCAATAACTTGAGGCCTTTGCATTTTGGGGCCCACTACATCATCAGCTACATCCATTATTTTGTATAAATCTACTCCCGTTTCATAGCCGAGCTTATTTAAAACAGCTATTAGGACCTCAATCTGAGTATTTCCTGCACCTGCTCCCAAACCTTTACATGTTCCATCTACTACATCCGCTCCTGCTTCAATGGCAGCCAGGGTATTGGCTACGGCCAGACCCAAGTTATTATGAGCATGATGACCTACTGTCAGTCCTGTAGCTTCTTTTACAGCTTTTACCCTTTCAAAAACCCCTTGAGGAGTTAAAGCACCAGCTGAATCAGTAACATATATTACATCGGCTCCATAACTGGCAAATAGTTTGGCCTGTTCAACTATTTTACTAACATCAGCCATATGAGACATCATTAAAAAGCCTACTGCTTCCATACCTAATTCCTTAGCTAATTTAATATGTTGTTCACCTATATCAGCTTCCGTAACATGGGTGGCTACCCGGACTACTTTAGCACCATGCTTGGCAGCCATTTCCAGATCTTCTTTAATGCCAATACCAGGTATTAGCAAAACATCTAGTTTAGATTTTTTTAATACTCCTGAAACAGCTTGTAAGTATTCTTCATCAGAATATGCGGAAAATCCATATTGAAAAGAAGAGCCTCCCAAACCGTCACCATGTCCGATTTCGATAGTATCAACACCTGCTTCGTCAAGTTTTTGAGCAATTTCCGCCATATCCTGGGGAGAAAATTGGTGGCTGACTGCATGCATTCCATCTCTTAAAGTAGAATCAATTATCCGTATTTTTCTTCCCATCTAAACAACCTCCCTGGTCCTTTTTTGCAATAATTTCTGGGCAATTTTTTCTCCTACTGCTTTAGCTGCTGCAGTCATAATGTCCAGATTTCCAGCGTACTTTGGAAGATAATTTCCGGCTCCTTCAATCTCTAACATTACTGTAACCTTGTCACCATCCACAATAGGCGGAACTTTTAACTGGTAACCAGGAACATACTGCCTAACCTTCTCAACCATCTCTTCTACAGCTGCGGTAATGGCTTTTTTGTCGGGATTTGCCACCCGGGTATAAATTGTATCTCTCATTAAAATCGGCGGCTCAGCAGGATTTAAAATTATAATTGCTTTTCCTTTATCTGCTCCACCTACTTCTACCAATCCTCGGGAAGTAGTCTGGGTAAATTCATCAATATTTTGTCTTGTACCAGGTCCAGCACTTCTGCTGGAAATTGTGGCCACAATCTCCGCATATTTCACATCAGCAACCCGGTTAATAGCAGCTACTATAGGTATAGTTGCCTGACCACCACAGGTAACCATGTTAACATTGGGGCTATCTAAGTTTTCTTCTAAATTAACAACCGGAACGACATAAGGACCTACTGCTGCCGGAGTTAGATCTATAGCGATTTTGCCATCTTCTTTTAATAATGGCGCGTGCATTAAATGGGGTTTTGCTCCGGTAGCATCAAAAACAATTTCAATCTCCTTATTGCCTAGAATAGCTTTAATTCCTTCGTGTGTAGAATTAAAACCATTTTGTTTTGCTAATGCTAAACCTTCAGATTCAGGTATAACACCAACAACGGTATCAAGCTGAATATATTTACTATCCATCAGCTTATACATTAAATCTATACCAATGTTTCCTGGTCCAATAATTGCTGCTTTTATTTTTTTTGCCACTATAATTACCTCCTTTTAGTCTTGGAAAACAGCTTTAACTGTGCCTAGTCCAGCAAAGGTAGCTAAAAAGGTATCGTTACCTGTTACTTCATAGGCTTTAGTTAAAGAACCTGATAGGATAATTTCACCCGGTTTTAAGGATATATCATATTGCGCAAGCTTATTTGCCAACCAGGCTACGGCAAGAGCTGGGTGGCCTAAAGCTTCAGCCCCGGCAGCCGTATCGATTATTTGACCATTTTTCTCTAGAACCATTCCCATATGTTTTAAGTCGACTTCTTTAATAGGAACTAATTGACTACCTAATATCACCATAGCACTAGAAGCGTTGTCAGCTATCGTATCCTGGATTTTAATCTTCCAATCTTTGATTCTGCTATCGATTATTTCAAAGGAAGGTATTACTCCTTCTGTAGCTTGTAAGACTTTGGCTAGAGTTACTCCAGGTCCTTTAAGCTCATCTTTCAAAACAAAGGCAATTTCGGCCTCAACTTTTGGTTGCAATAAAGTTGATAATTCAATAGGTAATTCTTCTTCGCCAACCATATCATCCAAAAGATGACCATAATCCGGTTCAGGAACCCCCAGCATACTTTGCATAGCCCGGCTTGTAAGCCCAATTTTCTTACCAACAATGGTTTTACCGGAATTAACTTTCTTACTTACATTTTCCAATTGGATCTTATATGCATCCTCAATAGTAATGTCAGGGTATTTATTAGTCAACGCGTCTATGGGTTTAAGCTCTTGGCCTGCTTGTAATAATAGATCTGCTGCTTCTTTGATTTGTTCAGAATTCACATAATTCCCTCCCTTAATTAATTGAGATGATGACAGTGATGCATCTTAGCTTTCAATTTATCCCGTAAAGCTTCCACTAATCTTTGGGCAATTTGTTCTTTCCCTAAGTCCTGTTCTAAAGTGTTAACAAGTACATTTATTCCCAGTTTCACTTCATCATTTGGCCCTGGTAAGGCTACTATTAAGGTTTGGCCTACCCTACCAACTCCTATTCTAACTCCTTCTTTTTCGTGACGACCTGTTCCCTTTTTAAATTTAACTACATAAGGAACAGCGGCCTGGGGATCTAACGTTAAGATACCTTCTATTGTCCGATCTTTATCTTCTGCCCCCACTCCACCAGTAGTTATTACTAAACCATAGCCGTTATAGATTGCCTGCCTTATTTTACCGGCAATCAAGGTCATATCATCATCTAGAATTTCGCCAACAGATACTTTATATCCTTTTTCTTCCATTGCTTTTTTAATTAAAGGTGTATTTGTATCTTTGATCATACCCCTTTTTACCTCAAAACCCGTTGGAAAAACTATTACCCTTTTCGCAATTTTTTCTTGGATTTGTTGGGTTAGCTGACGGGTATTTTCTAAAACATGAGTTGCTTCCTCTTCATCTAAACCAATCATTCCTAAAATACCTTCCGAGTGAATGTCAGTATCAGCAAAAATTTCAATACCAGACAACTGTCGCAGTCTTTCTAATAATTCCCGTTTTTTTCCGTAAATAGATTCGGCTTTTACCTGTTGTTGTAAGATATCTAAAGTAATATGATTATCCCTTACATCAACAACAAGTACTTTATCTCTCGGAAGTTCTAAAACATCTGCTACGGTTAGTGCAACTTGATTTAGATCAGCATTATTTAAAGATATTTTTTCAATCCAAAGTTCAGTCTTTTCCAATAAATTCAGTTCCACAATATCAGCTCCTAATTGGTGACGATATCCAATTTCATATCCAGTAAAGGTGCATCAACAATTTGCTTGCCAATACATAAAAGATCAATACCCATTTCTACATATAAAGGAATATCGGAAATTTGCACACCTTTAGCAAAAGCTACTTTTATATCTTCTCTAACACCTAAGTCATACAAAGTTTTTATTGCTTCTTTAGCATCAGAAACTTTACCGGTATCAATCATCACAACATCTGCTGAAGCTTCAACAGCTTCTTTGGTTTCAGTACTTATCGGACCAGTTTCACCTTTTAGCTGAATAACTTTCAGATACCCTTCTATCTTTTGAGCAGCTTCTAATGTTTTAGTTATATTACCAAAAATCCGTACATAGTTTTTATCCAGGTAAACAAAAGGCTGCTCAAATAAACGTGTTGTTGCACCACCTGTAACAATTGCATCTCTAACATGTTCTTTAATTTCTATAGGCATTTTTTTCCAGGCTCCTGATGCTATTCTACATTTCCCCCGACTTAACTTAACTGCATAATTAGCGGCAGTAGCTATTCCTGATGTCTTAGCCAGCTTTCCAATAATCACTTCTTCTGCCATAGTAATTTGTTTGGGGTTACCGGTTATTTTCACTACCAGTGCACCGGGATAAACTTTTTCACCATCATTTAACAAATAATCAACCTTAATTCCCATTTCTAATAACTTTTGGAGGGCATATTTACTACCTGCTATTATTCCTTCTTTTTCTGCAGTGATCTGGGCTGTATATTTTTTATCAATTATTTCAGCAAAAATTACATCACGGAGATCTTGCATATTTCTATACCTCCAAATCAAATATAAAAATAAAGGCTTCTCACAAAACTGGTTAGGTTTTTAGGTTTTAGTAATGTTTTAATTAATTTTTCTTAAAATCATTTGGTTCGGCCAGGTAAGAAACAACTACCCCACCAACTAATGCCCAAAATGGTGAACTTATTTTAAACATAACAATACCACTCATAGCTATTACCAGGGCAAAAAATGCACCATACTTAAATTTTTTAGTTCCGAAAGCATCATGGAAAGCACTGTATAACACATTAATCATAGCTAAACCAGCAATAATACCGATAAGTGCTTTAGGTAAACCAGCAACAAAGGCCAAGGCTAAACTGGCAACTAAACCAAAGCCACCAAAAAGAATACCATTTACTACAGTAGCTGCATAGCGTCCTTCTTTATTATCCCCTGCCTCTTCTGAGGAACAAATGGCAGTCATTGGACCGGCAATGTTAGCATTATGGCCACCAAAGAAAGAGGTAATAATACCACCAAACCCACTAATAATGGTCATTGCATTAACCGGTGGTTTATAACCTTGTGACATCAATACTCCTGTAGCCTGAGCATTTTCTGCACCGATAACTAAAATTGCCAGTGGTATAGCAATGGACAGGATTGCATCTAAACTAAACTGGGGCATTAATAATTGGGGAGCAATAAAGGCGAACTGGGAATTACCCCAATTTAATCCACCCATAAAGGCAGCAGCTATTGTACCTAAAAGGAGTGCCCCTAATACTGGAGGAATTTTCTTTGAGATCTTAGGTAATACTAAGAAACCTATTAAAGCTGCAAAACCCATTACAGGAATTTCCTGCGTAGAAGTTATTATACCTGTACCAAACCTAATCATGGCACCGGCAATCATACCCATAACAATAGGAAGAGGTATCCAGCGCATTACTTTACCGATCAATCCGGAAAAACCCAGGGCCAGCACTATGAGACCCGCTACTAAATAGGCTCCTGACGCTTCATAAACAGAAAAGTTCTTTAAAGCACTGATCATCATCACTGCCGCTGGTATAGAATAGGCACCATTAATAGGCATCTTATATCTCAAGGCAAGATAGATACTAATTAAGCCACCAAAAAAGTAAATAGAAAAAAGCCAGGAAATCGCTTGTACTTGTGTTAAACCACCGTCTGTGGCAGCTTTAATAACTAATAAAGCTGGACCGGTACAACCGAATAAAGCAGCCACTAAACCTGCCGTGATGGTCTTGGTATTTAAATGTTTTGGAAGATCCCTTAATCCTTCAGCTATACCCGGTCCTTTTTCAAATCTGGACTCAGTATTTTGAACAATTAATTCACTGCTCATTGCTTATCCCCCTTTTTAAAATAAGATTGTGAGAAGCCTTTTTACTAAATAATTAATAAGTATTATTTAACCGTAGCAGGATCAATACCCCGTTGTTTTAACCATTTAGGCATTAATTCCACATCGACCCGTTTATTCACCTGAGGAGCTTTTTCTATAAGTAGTTGAGCTAGACTTTCACTAACATTCAAACCACCAACAGCACCATCAAAAATAATAACTTTGTCAGTTTTAGCAGTTTTATAAGCAAACTCCATAGCGGAATCCAAATCATCAGCAATAACTGAATGTTTCACGTATTCAATATTTTGAGGGTCTCTATTAATCAAATCAGCTTGCTCCCGCCCTACTACAATAGTTGGTACATGAGAACTGAAGAAAGCACTGGGATAACCACCCCAAGCATAGTTATGAACAACCATTTTAATGGCAGGATTAACTACAGGAACATCTCCAACTAAAGGTCTACCATTTTTGCCATAAAATGCTTCAGTATACCAAGTGTAAGGTGGTAAAGGATTATCTAAATCAAATAGATCAACATTAGCACCGGCAAAGTTACAATAAATAACTCCCGCTGCAAAAACATAGGGAACAGGGCAGGGAAAATCTAAACCGGCAATACATTCATCTATTTCACCAAAGAGAGTGATAATTTTGCCATAATATTTGCAACCATTTACTGTTAACCTATCATTTAATGCTAACAAGTCGTTATCGGCATCTACCCCTACAACACCGGCAGGTGACATATCTAAGAAAGCTGCAAAAGCAAACTTATTTTGAACAAATTCAGAACCAAAGATTGCTCGAGCAGTAAAATTAGCGGCTCTGGGACCTAAATTTTGATGATATGTTGAACGGGTCTCAATTCTGGCATAGGACATACCAAAAGGCTTAACAGCACGGTCAACCTGGCGGTGGAAATGAACCTCCCGCACATCACTATTATGGACATGTACAATCCAATCAGCATCATAGATAGCTTTAATACCGTAAAGAGTTCCAATTTCAGTTTCAATAGGAATACCTTCATCAACAGGAGCTACCCCTTTGGCTCTACCTTTATAATGCTTGTCAAGACCAAAAGCTTTAATATATTCTTCTGTTTCCCTAAAACGAAGCCCCACGCCAGCGCGTAATCTGATATTATCTGTTCCCGTTCTTTCAGCAATAATATCTCGAACAGTCTTTAATAATAAAGCATAAGGCTCTCCACCTAAAAGTGTAAAACCATGGTGAGATGCACAAACATTAACAGAATCTCCAGGTTTGATCATACTCATATCAACATTGGCTAAAGCTTTTTCTGCTGCCTCCCTTACAGCATCAAGGCCTTTTTCACTAGGATAGATTACTTCCGGGGTATCTGCAAAAAGATCTTTAAGCATAACTGAAGTCATTTCAGGATATTCAGCCATTCGTTTTGTTACAAATTCAGGAGCCACCCCATATTGAGATACTCTAGGTTTCATAGGAGTAATAGGTTTACCCATTTTAATTATCCTCCTTTCCAGACTTTTTAGTTTGAGCTACTTTATTTAATAATTCAATATCATTGTCAAAATAAAATCCTCTTTTTGAATATTTAGCTTTCACATCTTCCGGTATATCCCAAACAGTTGGGGTCCTACCGTACCACTGCCAGCCATCCGGTCTTTCTGGAGTAATACCTGCAGCCTCCAACAAACGTAATACAGGCTGAATACACTCAACTTTACATCCGGTTCTGACACCGGTGTGCAAGCTTATTTTTTCAGGTGTATCATACCCTTTGAGAATAGCAGCTGCTATTTCTTCTGCTCTTGTTTCAGTACAATAACAAATTATTTGTTCAGGATTAAATTTAGCCTTGGCACATAACTCATCAATTTTCGTTCTATCTTCAGTAGCTGGATCTACATAGACTTTAAAAGGTTTTTCTCGTTTTACCATGGTAATAGCATAAACAGGACAGCGTTGTTGACAGTTGTTGCAACTACGACATTTTTCTGAATCAATAACAGCCTTTCTATCCACAATCTGAATGGCTAAAGTGGGACAAACTTTAACACAAGTCTTGCAACCTGTACACTTTTCAGCATCAACTTGTGCCAACATATTAACAAGTCTCATTTGTCTCCTCCTCCTTAAGGATAAAATTTTAAATCAGCGAAGAATTTCGAAAAACTATTTTTGGATCATTTCATAAGTAAATTCAGTAAATATTTCAGCACCATCTTTGGTAACAAGCATAGTATCTGTTACTCTAGAACCACCAACTCCTGGTTTATAAATGGTAGGAAACATTAAGTCTATAACCATATTCTCCTCTAAAGTAAATTCTCTAGTGCGTCCGATAATTGGGTAAAATTCTGACTGTCTAATACCTACACCATGTCCTAGATCATCAAGAAAATATTTGCCATAACCAGCATTATCAATTACCTGGAAGGTAGCACTATAGATATCTTTCACACTAACTAACGGTTTTACGGCTTTAACTCCTGCTTGTTGTGCTTCTACCAGTACTTCATATATTTTTCTTATTTCTGGATGAACATCCCCTAAAGCAATAGTCCTGGCCATTTTAGAAACATATCCCTTATATGATGCTCCCAAGTGAATTACTACCGACTGATTATTTTCAATAATATTATCTCCGGCATAAGGATGAGTTAATAATTGCCGTTCGCCGGCTAATACCTGCATTCTAAAGGTTGAACCTTCAGATCCTGCTTTGCGCATTGCATATTCGGCTTCTGCTAATACTTGTACTTCTGTCATGCCAGGTTTTACGGAATCTATAGCAGCTTCCATACCTTTAATTACAATTTCACTAGCTTTTTTAATGAGAGTTATTTCTTGTTCATCCTTTACTGCCCGTACTTTATAAGAACTTACTGTTGCATTAACAAATTTACTACCAGGTAATCCATTTCGTAAAGCATCATAAACACTAAACTCTACAAAATATTTACCAAATCCAATTGTTGGTTCTGAATAACCCATCTCTTTGATAACTTCAACTACTTTTGCTCCTAAGTTGCTGGCAGGAAATACATATCCTTTTACATTAGATATAGCGGAATATTTTCTCATGTAAGGAACATCAAGCCATAAAGTTATAGAAACTGGTTCACCCTGGGCTGGAATTATTAAAGCCATGCATTCAATATTTGTTAAGCCAGTATAGTAGATTAAGTTTTCCCTATCCGTAAATAAGACCATATCAAGATTGTTATTTTTTAACTCCTCTTGCATCTTTTCAATTCTTTTTTTGAATATCCCCTGAACCTGCATCTTTTTCCCCCCCTTCATAACATAATTTATATACGATAATATCGTATAGCGTTCTGATTATTCAGGATAATAAAAACCTGCTTCGAGCAGTTTTTTGTACGATATGGTCGTATTACGTTTTGATGATTTCGTATTTAAACCCCTGTCATGGACAGGTTATAATGAATAATAAGCTCTAATGACCAATTTTAGAACCGTCACTTTTGAAAACCTAAACTTCGGGAGATTTTTAAAGCGGCGGTTTTTATCGGCTCTATTAATTGCAGCATCTTTTCCTCATCCATTCGCATGGAAGGGCCTGATAAACTTATTGCAGCAATTACTTCACCTTTATGATTTTTAATAGGTGCAGCTACACACCTTAAGCCCATTTCAATCTCTTCCAAGTCAAAGGCATAACCATTATTTCTAATAGTTGCTAATTCTTGTTTTAGCTTTTCGGCATCAATAATTGTATTAGGAGTAAATGGACGCAAACCTTTTTTTATTACAAGTTGAATATCTTCTTCAGCCATAAATGCTAATAAACATTTTCCCACTCCAGTACAATGCATTGGTAATCTACTTCCAACTCTAGATAATATTCTGATATTACTTAAACTTTCCCTTTTATCTATATAAACAACTTCACCTTTATCATGAATAACCAAATGTACTGTTTCACCATATTTATCCACCAGTTCTGCTATAAAAGGTGCAGCTAAGGATCTTAAATCCATTCCTTCTTGGACTAAGTTACCCAGTTCAAATAATTTTAGACCTAATTTATATTTGCCATTTTCTAAATTCTGTTCAACATAGCCACGATTTTCCAAAGTTGCCAGGAGACCAAAAACAGTACTTTTATGAATACCCAAACTTTGGGCAATTTCGGTAACACCTAATTCTCTTTTTTCACTAGAAAATACTTCCATAATTTGTAATGCACGATCTACGGATTGGATAAAATTTGATTTAGCTTTAGGTGTCATTTCAAAAAGCCCCTTTTTTGTATGATATTATCGTATCGCGTTTATATTTTATATGATTCGCCAAATTATTTAATATTCCTTCTCTATTTTAAAAAAAATTAAAGAAATCTTTTCAAATTTCTTTAAATAATTTGTACTAATCCCTTTAGTTCTTTAATAGCAGAAGCTAGCTCTTCTATATAAGCAGCTATTTCCCTGGTAGCAACTGCCTGCTTTTCACTTGCAGAAGTTTCTTCAGCACTTTAACACAATTCCTAATTTTTCCTTTTTGTCGACTAGAATTGATTTTTAAAATGTTTTTCAATAAATCTATTCCTGCCTTATTTTTATAAATGGCTTAAGCTGGTAATAAAGATCTTTAGATAATGTTTTTACATCCAGCCTGTAGTTGCGGTCTAGATGAAGAATTAAATACCGGGCCCTTCTGTCAACGGAAATTTCTAAATTATCCATGGAATATTTTTTAAATTTCTTTGATAACGCTAACTTTAAACTAAGAGTTTTACCTTTAATTTCTACTATTTCCGGATAATAATAATTACTTACTAATCCCACTGTAAGAAAAACAATGGACAAATGTTTCACACTGGCCAGGCTATCCAGAAAAAATCCTGATAATAAAGCAACTCCCAGGGGAATAAATAGACGCACCAAATTAACAAAATTTTTATTAACATAATACATACCATCACCTTCTTTAAAAGCCTGCTTTTTATAAACTTTTATATAAATTAAAGTGAATTTTTTTACATTATACCAAATTTATCCTTTTTCGTTTTAATATTTTATACTTTGGAAATATTCAATTTATGAATAATTATAACTAATATTTAATAAAAATAAAAAAATGAAAAAATTTATAGAAATAGTATGGGTTAAAAGAAACTGAAACCTCAAAAAAACATACGTGACTAAAACAGAAAAAGCACCGCCAAGGTACTTTTTAACTTACTTAGTTACCCGACTGACTTTGGGTCCTTTTTAATTCAAAGTTATATTTTTGGGCAGCCAAGGCTCCAAACATGGCATATCCTAGAACGAAAGGCACCAATACCCATACAGAAGTAGCATAACCAATAGCCAGAATTGCCAGTAATTCAATTAAAGCCCTAAGAGGTTTTTTCTTCCCAAGATACACAAAAGTAAAGGGTCCTGCCACCCACCCTATAACCCCTGCAATCACTATATCTTTTTTTTTCAAATTACCTCACCTCAAAAAAATTATCTAGTTATAACTTTCTACATTAAGCTTGGTAATCCTTCATCATAATAACAAGTAATTTTCTTTAGCAAACTACCATACCCAGATAGATTTAATTAACTTCGAGACCTACATCTTTAATCATTTTTATATCTTCAGAAATTTTATTTCCTACCGTTGTCAGGTAGTTTCCAACCAGAGCCGCATTAATGCCAGCTTTTAATCCTAGATGCTGCAAATTTCCCAGGGCACTTCTGCCACCTGCGTATCTGATAAACCCATCTGGAATAAGAAAGCGAAATATAGCCATAGTTTTTAAGACTTCCAGGGGTTCTAATTTTTTTATGTTTTCCAGAGGAGTTCCTTTAATGGGATTAAGAATATTTACAGGAATAGATTTTATCCCTAATTCCCTTATTTCCAAAGCCATATTTATCCTATCTTCCATTGTTTCACCCATACCTATAATACCACCAGAACAAATATCAAGTCCGGCTTTAATAACATTTTTGATCACATCTATCCTCTCTTGATAAGTATGGGTATCACATATTTTAGGAAAAAATTCTCTACTTGTTTCTAAATTATGATGATATTTACTTACACCTGCTTCTTTTAACCTAACTGCTTGTTCATAACTTATAATTCCATGGGAAGCACACAGTTTTAAGTTTGTTTCTTTCCTTAACACCTTATATATTTCCAGTACTTTTTCAAAATCTTGACCGGAAAGACCTTTACCACTGGTAACCAGGGAAAAACGGTGCACACCTTCTTTTTCATTTTCCTTGGCTAATTTTATAGCAGCATCTACATCAATCAAAGGATAATTCTGAACCCCTGTATGATAATGGGCTGATTGGGCGCAATACTTGCAGTTTTCAGAACATTTACCCGATTTGGCGTTCATTATTGTGCACAAGTCTACCCTAGTACCTGTAAATTTTTCTCTAATTCTGTTAGCAGAACTAAACAATTCATCTAAATCTTCTGTTTTAGCCAACTCCATTGCTTCATTAAAACCAATTAATTTACCAGTATAAATTATGTTTTCTATATCTTTTATAAAACTCCCCACTTTTACTCCTCCAATAAATATTTGTTAACCCAAATAAATTAACGGTTAACAAAATTATATTATTTCTATCCACAATGGTCAACTTTGAGTTCTATTAAGTTAACGTAAAAATAAAAAAAATGTGACCTTACGGTCACTTACTTACTTTAAGGCACAGTAGCACTTAAAATTATCACTCTCAAATTTAGGCTTAATCTCTGGTTGCTCATAATCAGCTTTAATATTATCCGATTTACATTTTGGACAAGCCAGTTGAGGTGTTTTATCTTTAATTACCTCAACGGTGTATTTATTTGAACAGTCAACACATTTTAGATTATATTTAGCCATTTTTATTCCTCCACTAAGTTTATAATTCATCCTCTTTTATTTAGTTCAACCAGGACACACCCCTGGAAAACTTGAATATTATTTTGTCTACAAAAATCTAAAATCTCTTCACTTTCTGCACCGGGTTGGATTAAAACCTTATTTATTCCAACTTCTTTTGCTTCCTTCATGACGTTAATTCCTACTCTGGGATGGATAACAAGGTCTATTACATCAACCTTTTCCTTAATATCTTTTAAAGATCTAAATACCTGCTCGCTGGCTGATCTGGGATTCACCTTAAAAACATTATAATTTTCCTTTTCTAATCGATTTACGATTTTGTGGGCAAATTTTTCTTCATTTAATACATCACCTACAACAGCCCACTTTTTAAACTCTAGCATTTCTTGTCCTGTCATTTAAACTCACTCCTTTCCTAAAAATGAAATGGCTTATATTTTGAAGCGATAGCTTCTGCTATCATAATTCCATCCACTGCAGCTGAAACTATGCCACCGGCATATCCCGCTCCTTCTCCTGCAGGATACAGTCCACTTATATTTATTGATTGATAATGTTCATTCCTTTCCATTCTTATAGGTGAAGAGCTCCGAGTTTCTACTCCTATTAAAATAGCATCATCTCTACAAAACCCCGGAATTTTTTTATCAAAAAAAACTAGTGCTTCTTTTAATGTCTCTACCACATAGAGAGGTAAACATTTTTTTAGTTCTACAAATCTTATACCTGGTTTATATGATGGCTTTACACTACCCAATTTTTTAGAAGGCCTATCCTGAAGAAAATCCCCTACTAACTGGGCTGGAGCATAATAGTCTGCACCTGCCAATTGAAAAGCTATGCCTTCCCATTTACGCTGAAATGCTACTCCTGCTAATGGATGATTGTTTTCAAAATCTTTAGTATCCACACCTACCAATAAAGCACTATTGGCATTTTCCCCATCCCGGGCAAAATAACTCATCCCATTAGTAACAATTTTATCTTTTTCCGAAGAAGCAGCCACAACCACTCCCCCGGGGCACATACAAAATGTATACGCACCCCGGCCTGTGGAGGCATGATGTACAAGTTTATAATCCGCTGCCCCTAAGTTTTCATTTCCGGCAAAGTCACCATACTGAACTTTATTTATTTGTTCCTGAGGATGCTCTATTCGTACCCCAATGGCAAAAGCTTTAGGCTTAAGTTGCATACCTTTTGCATAAAGCATCTGAAAAGTATCTCTGGCGCTGTGTCCAATAGCCATAACAACAGTATCACTTGCTAATTTTTCCTTACCATTGATAATTATACCTTTGACCTTCTGATTTTCTATTATCAGGTCTGTAACTTTACTGTTAAATCTAACCTCGCCCCCCAGTTTAGTTATTGTCCTGCGAATATTTGTCACTACTTCTTTTAACATATCAGTACCTATATGGGGTTTATAAGAATAAAGAATTTCTTCCGGTGCTCCATGTCTAACTAACTCTTCCAGTACTTTTCGGCATCTAGGATTTTTTATTAAAGTTGTCAATTTCCCATCGGAAAAAGTTCCCGCTCCACCTTCACCAAATTGTACATTTGATTCTTCATTAAGTGTACCTGTTTTCCAAAATTCCTCTACATCTTTTGTCCTAGCTTCCACATCTTTACCCCGCTCCAATAATACTGGTTTATATCCCATTTGGGCTAAAACCAAACCACAAAACAATCCAGCTGGACCAGTACCAACGATTATAGGCCTGTTGTATAAGGTTACCGTTCCTGGCTGAACATATTTATAATCTAGATCGGGGGTTATCTTAACTTCATTATTACATCTTTTTAAAACTTTATTTTCGTTAGCAACCTCAACATCTACAGTATAAACTAAATAAATCATATTACTTTTTCTAGCATCAATGGATTGTTTGAAAATCCTATAATTAACCAGCTCTTCAGGAGAAATTTTTAATCTTCTAATTAACTCCCTCTTAATGGACTCTTGTTGATTTTTTGTTATTGCAATTTTAATTCCGGTAACCCTTAACATCGTATAAACCTACCTTAAACAGTTTTCATGTTGGTAGAAAATAACTCATAGATAATAGTTCTTTTGTTATTTTACTTCTTAATATTACCCGAATTTACCATTTTAAGTCCAGTTAATTATATTAACAATTTTTTATTTTATTTATAATAATCAACCCCCTATACATACTAGCCGCCAAGGGTTATATCTTGCTCCTGATACCATTCCAAGGCTCTATAAAACTGCTCCGGTCTAAAATCCGGCCACAATTCATCTACCACATAAAAATCAGCATAAATAGACTGTACCGGCAAAAATCCACTTAACCTGCGCCTTCCACCCCATCGAACGATAAGATCTATTCTAGAAATATCTGACGAGGCAATACTTTTTAGTAAGCTGTCATAATTCCATTCGCCTTTAAACCCTTTATGCTTGAGAGTATAATTTAAATCCCAATTCCAGCCATAATTAACTAAAAAGTTGACCTTAATAAGACCTTTTCCAAACCTAACTCTTTTGGTAAAAGGAAGTAGTTCTTTAGGAAACATGGGAGAATTACTATTACCAATTACTAATAATTCGGCATCCTTATGGGCTAGTTTCGTTACCGCATCAACACAAGCTTTTTGAAAAGCTTTTGTCTGTTCAGAAGGACGTTTAGTATTATCCTGGGTAAAACCATAAAAAGTAATTTCACTTATTCCAAGTTCTAAACAAATTTTATAAAGCTCAAAGCCCGGATCAATCCCAAATTTATAACCGGCTTGTTTTGGTAAACCTCTACTTTGCGCCCATCTTCTATTACCATCAGGTATAAAACCAATATGTTTTGGTAGTCTTTTAAATGTTGGTATGCTCAATATCCCACTTCCATTCTATGAATTATTCTTTTTTTAGTATTACTCATAGTAACATTTTTCAAACAAAAAAACCCAGTCTAAAAACAAGACCAGGATTTTTTATTCTTTTCCTACTTTATTGTTCATTTTATTTTATCCGGATGTGAATAAACGTATGCCCTTTCTCCTTTCACATAACCCAATATAGTAATTCCTAATTGTTCGGCCATTTCTATGGCTAGAGAAGTTGCACTTGATAATGATGCCACAATTGGTATACCCATTTTTGCTCCTTTAAAAATAATCTCCGAAGAAATTCTTCCTGTTAAAAGTAACATTTTATTAGTTGTTTCAATTGAACTAAGAATACAATGACCAAATATTTTATCCACTGCATTATGCCTTCCTACATCTTTTCTGATAATAATTTCATCATCACTATGTATACCGGCACTATGTACCCCACCTGTACCGTTTTCAACTAAAGAATGTTTTTGAAATTCTTTCATTGCTAATGTGATTTGGTTAAAGGTAATCTTACTATTATTTTTATTTAACTGTAAATTTATCTTTTGAAAATCTGTAAAACTTGTACCCATCCCACAACCAGATGTAATAGTTTTCTTATGCCATCTTTTATCCAAATCAACAACCTGATCAGCAAAAACATAAACTTGTTTTTTATCCCTACTAATTTCTATTTCTAAATATTTATTGTCTTGACAAATTAAACCTTCTAAAGTCAAAAAACCAACGGCCAGTTCATTCAAATGAATGGGTGAACATAAAAGGGCAACTATTTCCTGATTATTTAGAAATATTGTGACCTGTTCTTCCCCTGCAACTAGAGATGTTATTTCTTTGATACCATATTTACTGGAATACTGGAAAATCTTTTGCTTTTTAAACATCTATTACAACTCCATCTTCATTAAGTCAATACTATTATTATACATAAATCATCTTTCTTGTCATACCACCATCTATCGTCAGGTTTGTACCTTTCTTTGAACATAATCTTTCCCCCTTTTTTAAGGAAAACCAAATTGGTTTTCCTGTCCCTATAGTAACTACAAAAGTTACAGTGCTACGGGAATATTTTTTTATAAATAGTATAAAATGAATCATATATAAGCTCAACTCTTACTATGAACGATAGCTGTAACTACTGTTGAACTGAAGATACTGCCCAAACAAAGAACTGGTCCCCATTTAGGGACCAGTTCTTTATTTAACACCCTTCAGCAAGTCTCTTATAAGTCTCATATCTCTCTTTAGCAAATTTTTCTGCTTGCTCAAAGAGTTCTTCAGCAACTTCAGGGAAAGATTTTAGTAAGGAAGCATAACGTACTTCTCCCATTAAGAACTCTCTAAAGTTACCAGTAGGTTCTTTGGAGTCTAGGATAAATGGATTTTTGCCTTCGGCTTTCAGAAGTGGGTTATATCTCCATAAATGCCAGTAGCCAACTTCCACGGCTTTCTTCATTTCTTCCATAGCACTACCCATACCAGATTTAATACCATGGTTAATACATGGAGCATAAGCAATAATCAATGATGGTCCAGGATAAGCTTCCGCTTCGGCAATTGCTTTTAAGGCCTGGTTCATATTAGCACCCATAGCAATTTGAGCTACATATACATAACCATAAGTTGCAGCTATCATACCAAGGTCTTTCTTTTTAATTCTTTTACCGGAAGCAGCAAACTTAGCAACTGCTGCAACAGGGGTAGCCTTGGAAGACTGACCACCAGTATTGGAGTAAACCTCAGTATCAAATACTAATACATTTAAGTCTTCTCCGGAAGCCAGTACGTGGTCTAAACCGCCATAACCGATATCATAAGCCCAACCGTCACCACCAACAATCCATTGTGATCTCTTAATCAAGAAATCTTTTCTATTGGCAATTTCTTTTATAACTTTGTTATCTTCTTTATCAAGAAGTGGTAATATTTTTAAGGTTGCTGCTTTAGAAGCTTTAGCATCATCTTTACCATCTAACCATGCCTGGAAAGCATCTTTTAATTCAGAAGAAATATCTAAGGTTAAAGCTTCTTCCATTAAGAGAGCAATTTTCTCTCTGATTTTTTTCGTAGCTAAAACCATACCTAGACCGTACTCGGCATTATCTTCAAACAAAGAGTTGGCCCATGCCGGACCTTTACCTTCTTTATTTGTGCAGTATGGAGTACTTGGTGCAGAACCACCCCAGATAGAGGAACATCCTGTTGCATTAGCAATCATCATTCTGTCACCAAATAATTGGGTCACCAATTTAGCATAAGGTGTTTCACCACAACCAGCACAAGCCCCTGAGAACTCAAGTAATGGTTGAGCAAACTGGCTACCTTTAACAGTTTCTAAATTCCAGAGGTTATCTTTGATTGTGACATTATTGACTGCATACTCCCAGTTAGCGGCTTCTTTTTCTACCTGTTCTTCTACTGGTTGCATAACAAGAGCTTTTTCCTTAGCCGGACAAACTTGTGCACAACTACCACAACCAGTACAATCCAGTGGGCTTACCTGGATGCGGTATTGTAAACCTTCCAATTGTTTACCTATTGCTTTCTTTGTAGTAAATCCTTCTGGTGCATTTTTAACTTCTTCTTCATTTAATAAGAACGGTCTAATTGCAGCATGTGGACATACATAAGAACATTGATTACATTGAATACAATTAGCTATTTGCCACTCTGGAACATTAATTGCAATCATCCGTTTTTCATAAGCGGAAGTACCTTGGGGGAATGTACCATCTTCTCTACCAACAAAGGTACTTACAGGAATTTTATCACCTTGTTGAGCATTCATAGGTTCAACAACATTTTTAATGAAATCAGGTACATCTTTTGCAGCCGCAACTTCCTCCAATACTTCTACATCAGCCCAATGACTAGGTACATTAACTTTAACTAATGCTTCTGCTGCTTTATCAACTGCAGCATTGTTCATTTGTACAATCTTGTCACCTTTTTTACCATAAGTCTTCTTAATAGCATCTTTGATATATTTAACTGCATCTTCATAGGGGATTACATTTGCTAATTTAAAGAAAGCAGATTGCATAACCATATTAATTCTGCCGCCTAAACCGATTTCGGAAGCGATATCAACAGCATTGATAATATAAAAGTTAATGTTATTATCTGCTATATATTTTTTCATTTTTGCCGGTAGTTTTTCTTCTAACTCTTCCGGTTTCCAAATACAGTTCAATAAGAAAGTGCCGCCTGGTTTTAAACCTTCTAAGACATCATATTGATACACATATGATGGTTTATGACAAGCTATAAAGTCAGCTGTTTCAATTAAATATGTTGATCTGATTGGTTTTTCGCCAAAACGAAGATGGGAAATTGTTACACCACCGGATTTTTTGGAATCATAAGCAAAATAACCTTGAGCATATAAGTCAGTGTTATCTCCAATGATTTTAATTGCATCTTTATTTGCACCTACTGTACCATCGGAACCAAATCCCCAAAATTTACAACGGGTAGTTCCTTTACCAGCAGTACTGATTTTCTCAGTAATCGGTAAGCTGGTAAAAGTTACATCATCAACAATACCAATAGTAAAACCATTTTTAGGCTCACCAGCTTTTAAGTTGTCAAAAACTGCTTTAAGCTGAGAAGGAGTAACATCTTTAGAACCTAAGCCATAACGTCCACCGACAATTAGTGGAGCATTTTCTTTTCCATAGAATAAGGTACGAACATCTTCATACAATGGCTCACCTAATGAGCCAGGCTCTTTACATCTATCTAAAACAGCAATTTTCTTAACTGTTTCAGGTAATACATTAAAGAAATATTTAGCAGAGAATGGTCTATACAGGTGGACTTTAATTACCCCTATCTTTTCACCTTTTGCGGTTAAATAATCAACAGTTTCTTCCAATGCTTCACATACAGAACCCATTGCGATAACTACATGTTCTGCATCAGGTGCACCATAGTAGTTAAATGGAAGATATTCTCTACCGGTTACTTTACTTATTTCTTTCATATAATCAGCAACAACATCTGCAACATTGGCATAATAGGGGTTAGCAGCTTCTTTAGCCTGGAAGAAGATATCCGGGTTTTGGGCAGTACCTCTGAGAACGGGGTGTTCAGGATTAAGGGCCCTATCTCTAAAGGCCTGGATAGCTTCGTGATCTACCAAATTATTGAAAACTTCATAATCAATAACTTCTATTTTTTGAATTTCGTGGGAAGTTCTAAAGCCATCGAAGAAGTGTAAGAAAGGAACCCTCGATTTAATTGCCGCTAAGTGAGCAATACCTCCCAAGTCCATAACTTCCTGCACACTACCGGAAGCCAGTAAGGCAAATCCTGTTTGACGGCAAGCCATAACGTCGGAATGGTCACCAAAAATAGATAAGGCATGTCCAGCAATAGCCCGGGCACTTACATGAAAGACACCTGGTAATAATTCACCGGCAATCTTATACATATTGGGAATCATTAAAAGTAAACCTTGAGATGCGGTAAATGTAGTTGTTAAAGCTCCTGCTGCTAATGAACCGTGAACAGCACCTGCCGCCCCAGCTTCTGATTGCATTTCAGTTACTGTTACGGTTTGACCAAAAATGTTTTTCTTGCCATTAGCACTCCATTCATCCACAAGCTCTGCCATGTTAGATGAAGGGGTAATGGGGTAGATGGCTGCTACATCTGTAAATGCATATGAGACATATGCCGCTGCGGTGTTGCCATCCATGGTTTTCATAACCTTTTTCATACTCCTCACTCCTTGGTTTCTATATATGTATTATAATCCTAAACACAATTATACAACTTTGTAAATACTTTTGTGAAGAATACCACGATATTTTTAAATTTTCAGAAAAAAACCGAAAGTTCTAAAGGGATTTAATGATATTCCAAAAATACGCCCAATTTTATTACATATACCTACTTGACAAAATATTTTCAAAATTCAACAAAATAATATTAATGGCTAGAGTAGTAATAGATCATGTTTCATAGTTCTTAGAAATATGGTAAA
>JASKKI010000112.1 GCA_030154225.1 Clostridia bacterium
GTTATCAGGATGCGGACAAAATAGTCAAACAGGGCAATCTGAGTCAACTCAGCCAAAAGAAAAAGTATTAAAGATTTGGTCTTTTACAAATGAAGCAAAAGTTTTTGCAACTGCGTTTAAGGAGAAGCATCCCGATGTAAAAATAGAATTTACCATGATTCCAATGACAGAGGGAGAATACCAATTAAAACTTAAGTCAGCATTGCAATCTGGAGAAGGTCCCGATGTAGTTGCTTTGGAATCTGATTTTGTGAGAGAATTTGTTGAGAGCGATTATTTGGTAGACTTGTCAGATTTACTACCTTTTGCAGAAGAGGTGAAAACGTATCAATTTACAATTGATATAGGAACTGATGAAAATGGTGCAGTAAAAGCTTTTTCTTATCAAGCAACTCCAGGACTGATGTATTATCGAAGAAGTCTTGCTAAAGAATATTTTGGTACCGACGATCCTGTAAAAATTCAAGAACTAGTAGCTGATTTAAGTAAATTCGAAGAAGCGGCAAAAATTGTAAAAGAAAAATCCAACGGTAATACTTATATGATAGCATCAACTGCAGACCTTGGTAGGGTAATCATTGAGAATAGAGATAAACCGTGGATTGTAGATAGCAAATTGGTGATAGATCCAAAAGTAGAAGAACTATTTGATATCGCAAAAAATTTTAGGCAAAATGGTTATGAAGCACAAGCTACCCAATGGCAGGAAAGCTGGTTTGCTGGCATGAATGACTCCTTGGTAGATGCAAAAGGAAATCCCAAGCAAATATTTGCATATTTCCTCCCAACGTGGGGCTTGTCTTATGTATTACAACCTAATTCAGCACCTGCAAAAGGCGAATCTGACGGAGGGAAGACTGCTGGTAAAGATACTTCTGGTGATTGGGCTGCCATTCCAGGACCAATGCCTTACAGGTGGGGAGGTACCTGGTTTGGTGTGACTAAGGACAGCGAAAATGTAGAATTAGCGAAAGAATTTATTAAATTTGTAACTTTAAATGAGGAAACATTAAAGAACTGGGCTCTCGGAGTTTATACAAATGAATATTTGAAGAAGATCGATCCAAGCGTAGGTGATGAATTACAACAACCAGCTGGCGATTTTGTATCTAGTCAAAAAGTAGTAGAAGAGATTGCTTCACAGTTTGGGGATACTTCGGCAGCTAAATTCTTAGGAGGACAAAACCCATATGAAGTATTTGCAGAAGCAGCACGCCGCATTGACCTTGGTGGAAGGACCAAAAACATTCAAGCTACAGATTTCGTAGTTCAAGATGCATTGTGGGATCCACTTGATGCCTATGCATCAGGTGAAATAAGTAAAGACGAAGCTCTAAAACGATTTAAAGAGGCTGTAAAGAATGCTTTACCTGACGTTAATGTAGATTAAAATTGGAGTAGAGGAAATGTGAGATTTAAAAATTCACATTTCCTCTACTCTCTAATATAAAATTAATGGAGGATGTGGTGGTTTTGGTGGAGAGCGGAATAAAGGTCAGGAAAAGTAATAGTAAGATAAACAAAAATTATTATGGATATATATTTACTGCGCCATTCATTATTGTGTTTTTGTTGTTTAGCTTTTATCCTTTGATATATACTTTTTATTTGAGCCTAACAGATATGACAATAATGAGTAAAACTTACAATTTTGTTGGACTTAATAATTTTAAACAATTATTTTCAGACGATTTTTTCATAAAATCCGTGTTAAATACATGGAAAATATGGCTTATGAATTTTATACCACAATTAGGTATAGCTATGCTTTTAGCAGTTTGGTTTATGAATAACAGGTTGAAAATAAAGTTTGTTGGGCTTTGGCGAACAGTTTATTATCTTCCTAACCTACTTATGCCGGTTGCGATTGCTGCTCTGTTCTATAATCTTTTTTCACGTTATGGTCCCGTGAATCAGATTGCCGTTCGAGCCGGAATATTAGAAGAAGCCTTTGACTTTTTTAGAAGTCCGGGATGGACTCAATCTATAGTTGCATTTATCCAATGGTGGATGTGGTTTGGTGTCACTATACTCTATTTAATGGCTGGAATGTCATCAATATCACCTTCTTATTATGAGGCGGCGTTGGTAGATGGAGCTAGTTCGTGGGATATGTTTACTAAAATCACCTTACCTCTTTTAAAACCTGTGCTCATTTATGTATTAGTAACGTCTTTAGCAGGTGGCATGCAAATGTTTGATATACCTTATTTATTAACAGACGGTCGTGGTTCCCCTAATGGTTCTATAATGACTATGAGTGTTTTAATGTATATGAAATTTTCAAGTGGAAAAGGATTTATTGGAGCAGGAGCCAGTGTAGCTGTTATGATCTTTATTATTACCGCTATTTCTGCTTCTATAATAATTAGGCTTTTAAGAGAAAAAGAATAATGTTTTAAATCCGAAAGGGGGAAAAATAATGAGCTACACTATAAAAACAAAGTTAACAAAAACTTTTATATATATTTTTCTTGTAATATTATTTCTAATAACTATTGTGCCAGTGTGGATTTTATTGATTAATGCTACTCGTTCTACACCTGAAATACAGCAAGGGGTAAGCCTTTTACCTAGTAACAACCTTTTAAATAATTGGAAGTATTTAACTGGTAAGGGAGCCAACATATGGCGAGGATTTATAAATAGTGCATTAATTTCTATTCCGGCAACTCTTTTAACAGTCTATTTTTCTATGATGACAGCATATGCAATTCAAGTCTACGATTTTGCCTACAAAAAAATATTGTATAATATTATAATACTTTTAACTATTATACCAACCCAAATGGCTTCAATAATTGGATTTTACAAATATATGTCGATGCTAAATCTTTTGAATAGTTATATACCGCTTATTATTCCAGCAATAGCTGCTACACCCATGGTATTTTTTGCATCGCAGTATTTAGAGTCTACTCTTGTTAAAGATCTAATAGAATCTGCAAGAATTGAAGGTGCTAGCGAGATTGGAATTTTCCATAGAATTATACTACCTATTGCAAAGCCCGGGGCATTTACTATGGGAATTTTATCTTTTGTTGCTTCGTGGAATAACTTCTTTACTCCTTTCATGTTAATCTCAAAGGTTGAAAAGTATACTCTCCCTATGATGGTTAAATTATTAAGGGGCGATATGTATAGGACAGAATATGGAGCTATATATCTTGGACTTGCAATAACCGTGATTCCAATAATAATAGTCTATGCAATGTTTTCAAAATATATTATAAGTGGTATTTCATTAGGTTCAGTGAAGGATTAGTTTTTGGATAAGAGGAGGAAATAATGATGAAAGCTTCATATTTAGACCCTAAACAACCTGTTGAAAAAAAGGTAGAAAATTTGTTAGCTCAAATGACAATTGAAGAGAAAATTGCACAATTAAGTGGTATATGGGTATATGAGATATTAGATGATATGATGAAATTTTCATATGAAAAAGCAAATCGATTAATGACTCATGGGATAGGTCAAATCACCCGTCTTGGTGGAGCAAGTAATTTATCACCTCAAGAGACAGTAAAAATAGCGAATCAGATACAAAAATACTTGGTTGAAAATACAAGACTTGGTATACCCGCTTTGATTCATGAAGAGTCTTGTAGTGGCTATATGGCTAAAGGGGCTACTATTTTCCCTCAAACTATAGGTGTGGCAAGTACTTGGAATCCCAAACTTGTTGAAAAAATGGCTTCTGTGATTAGAGAACAGATGAAAGCTGTTGGAGCTCGGCAGGCTCTTGCACCATTGTTGGATGTTACAAGAGATCCAAGATGGGGAAGGACAGAAGAGACATTTGGTGAAGACCCGTATTTAGTTATGCATATGGGTGTTTCATATATCCGTGGATTACAAACAGAGAATTTAAAAGAAGGTGTTATTGCTACAGGTAAACACTTCGTGGGGTATGGAAATTCAGAAGGTGGTATGAATTGGGCACCTGCTCATATTCCAATGCGTGAACTTTATGAAATTTTTTTGTATCCATTTGAAGCAGCAGTAAAAGAAGCAAAACTGGGTTCGATTATGCCTGGATATCATGAACTCGACGGTATACCTTGTCATAAGTCAAAACAACTCTTAACTGATATATTACGTAAAAATTGGGGTTTTGATGGAATTGTAGTGTCTGATTATTTTGCTATTAATCAACTTTATGAATACCATCGTTTAGCGTCAAATAAAAAAGAAGCTGCTAAACTGGCTTTAGAAGCTGGTGTTGATGTTGAGTTACCAAGTACTGATTGTTATGGCTTGCCTATTAAAGAGTTGATAGAACAAGACGATATTGATATAGACTTTGTTAATGATGCTGTACGGCGAATTCTAAAAGCAAAGTTTCTATTAGGCTTATTTGAAAATCCTTATGTTGATGAAAAACGAGTTGTTGAAATATTTGACACTCAAGAACAGCGGCAATTAGCTTATAAAATAGCTCAAGAATCTATAGTTTTATTAAAAAATGAAAGCAACTTATTACCTTTGAAGAAAGACTTACAATCAATTGCTGTAATTGGTCCAAATGCTGATAATATTCGCAATATGATTGGCGATTATGCATATCCATGTCACATTGAATCATTACTTGAAATGCGCGAGAAGGACAATGTTTTTAATACTCCATTACCTGAAGGTTTAGAGGCGAAAGATATTTATGTACCTATTGTAAGTGTAGTACAAGGAATTAAAGAAAAAGTTTCACCTAAGACAAAAGTAATTTATGCAAAGGGCTGTGACGTAATTAGTGATGATACGGCTGGCTTTAATAAAGCTGTTGAAATTGCTAAGCAAGCTGATGTTGCTATTGTGGTGGTAGGTGATAGAGCAGGATTAACGGATGGATGTACTTCTGGTGAATCTAGAGATCGTGCAGACCTTAATTTACCAGGTGTACAAGAGCAATTAGTAAAAGCGATTTATGAAACTGGTACACCAGTAGTTGTAGTTTTGATAAACGGTAGACCAATGTCAATTTCCTGGTTAGCTGAAAAAATTCCTGCGATTATAGAGGCATGGTTGCCGGGTGAAGAAGGGGGAAGAGCAATTGCAGATGTTATTTTTGGAGATTATAATCCAGGAGGAAAATTACCAATTTCCATTCCCTGCTCTGTAGGACAATTGCCTGTATATTATTATCATAAACCCTCTGGTGGACGTACTAATTGGAAAGGCGATTATGTAGAATCAAGTACTAAACCATTATATCCTTTTGGTTATGGACTTAGCTATACTGAATTTTTATACAGTAATCTTAATATCTCTAACCCAAAAGTATCTACACAGGAAGGAATAATAGAAATTTCTGTTGATGTAAAAAATATAGGGAAGGTAAAAGGGGATGAAGTAGTCCAACTGTATATACATCGAGAATTTTTAAGTGTTACACGACCTGTTAAAGAACTTAAAGGTTTTAAACGCATCACTTTAGATGTAGGAGAACAAAAAACTGTTATTTTTCAACTTTCTTCAGAGCAGCTTGGCTTTTATAATGAGGAAATGGAATATGTGGTAGAACCAGGCCGTGTAGAGGTAATGATAGGAAGTTCTTCAGAAGATATTCGGTTATTCGGTTCTTTTGAAATTGTTGGAGAAGTGAAAAAAATAGATAAAAAGTTTATGACACAAGTACGAGTGGAAAATAAGCTTTAAGATGGCAAAAAAAGTGATAATATATTTAAGGAACTCTATTTTAATTTTCTTTTAAGATTTAATGTGCTATAATTCACACTAGAAACTACAATATAAATAGAAGGGTGAACAGATGATAACAGCAGATCAATTATTAGTTAAACAAATAAATAAATCAATAGTGCTCAATACCATAAGAAAAAAAGGGAATGTTTCAAGAGCGGATATTGCCCACATTACTGGTTTAAACAAGTCAACTGTATCTTTTCTTGTTGATGAACTTATAAACGAAGGTTTTGTTAGAGAAGAAGGGCCTGGAGAATCAAAAGGTGGTAGAAAACCAATTATATTAAGCATCAATAACAAGGCTGGCTGTATAATAGGTATTGATTTGGATGTGAACTATATATTAATTGTTTTGACTGATTTAATGGCAAATGTCATTTGGGAAAAGAAAGTAGATGTAAAAATTGGTGAAAGTCAACAGGCTATTATTAAGCGTTTAATAGAATTGATTGACGAAGCAATTTTAAATGCACCTGAGACTATCAGGGGAATTTTAGGTATTGGAATTGGTGTGCCAGGAATTGTGGATTACAAAAAAGGTACTGTACTGATGGCACCAAATCTAAAATGGGAAAATGTGCCTCTTAAACAAATTATAGAAAATAAATTCAAAATTAAAGTACACATAGATAACGAAGCAAATGTAGGAGCAATAGGTGAAAAATGGTTTGGAGCAGGAATTAAATACAACAATCTTGTATATGTAAGTGCTGGAATTGGAATTGGGACAGGAATAATAATCAATGGAGAACTGTACAGAGGGACAGTAGGGCTAGCAGGAGAGATGGGGCATATGACAATAAATATACTTGACCATCAATGTAGTTGTGGGAATACCGGATGCTGGGAAAATTATGCTTCAGAGAAAGCACTATTCGATTATATACATACACAGTTGATAATGGGAAAATCTGATAATTATATAAATAAAGATAATTTTAATACACTTAGTGCTCTTGATATT
>JASKKI010000113.1 GCA_030154225.1 Clostridia bacterium
TTGTTTTTCGCTTAAAATGTTCACTATTTGACATAATATTAACTTATTTAGCCAAAAAATTCAATACTTTTTTTAAAAACAGGTTAAACGTTTTTAGCTTCTAATAGCAGTTATTAGTAGATAAAAAAAGGTAGCTTGATATAATCAAGCTACTTTACTTCTTTTAAAGGAATAGTATTACTCCTTTTTAGCTGGTTGGACATTGTACCGCAGCACCACCACCATTATCAGCAGGTGCAGTGGTATTTGAGTTAGAAGGAGAAACAATGTGTTGACCAGAGGCTTGCAACCAGCCTCCCCATCCCCCCGATAGGGATTTAGCATAAAAGCCGGAAATATTAAGCAGGGCAACAACTTGCCCACCATTTTGACCAGAATAACAATAAACTATTACTAATCTATCTTTAGGAATTTTATCAAGATTATCCCCTATTTTCTTAAAGGGTATATTAATAGCTCCTTCGATATGATCTTTCTCATAATCTTCCGCATTTCTAATATCCAGAATAAATAAATTCTTGTTTGTATCCATTAAAGTTTTTAATTCCTCGCCACTAATTCTATAAGAGTCATCAGGCATTCTTTCAAAATACCAAAATACTGCTGGTTCTATTGGAGATTGGCTTGCTTTAACCTCCTTACCAATACCGGAAACTAGAGCCATCCCCACAAAAATTATGGTAATCAGACATACTGCCAAAAGAGCTTTTTCACCATTTGTCTTAATCATAATATTCTCCTTTCCATAAATTAGTCACTAGTATTGACTTACTGGGGTAATGTTTGTTGAACTTTTTGGGGTTCTTTTTCTTTTACCTTTAGTTCGATGTGATCGGTGATGTATACAATAAATCCGATAGCCATACTATAAAGAGCTCCTAAAACTAAAGTATTTATTGAGAAAAAGTCACCTAACATCTTTTCTCCAGTATCAAACCTTGCCAGAACAGCAAATACATCATTTTGAATTATGGTAAAGGCTAGAACTCCTAAAATACCTCCCAGTACAACAAAGATTGCATCTTTTTTTCCTTCAGCCCAAGCTCCTATACAGGTGCCGGGACAATATCCTGTGATGGCAAAACCAATACCGAAAATTAGGCCTCCCAGAAGAGTTCCCACCAGGTTCAATTTAATCATATCAAGAGATATAAGCCCCATTGTCCGTAAACTATATACTCCTACGGTAGAAATACCTACAGATAAAAACATAAACTTAGCTATCCGCAGGTCAATTAATCTCAAGGTTTTAAGAATATTTTTATATTCCAACGCCCCGGCCCTTTGTAGAATAAAACCAAAACATATCCCGAACAAAATTGCTAACAAACTACTCATCTTGCCCCACCTCCCCTGCGATAAAGTAATAAAGCGGTTGGTATTCCTGCAGCAAATACAGCCATTCCGAAAACAATACCACTGAGAGCCATCTGGCTCATTCCACTAATTACATGGCTACTTGTACATCCCCCTGCTAATCTCGAACCAAACAATAAAAGAAAGCCACCAAAAAATGCATGGAAGAATCTTAAATATGGCTTATTCCCAAAACGATCTATCCACATTTCTGGTACTTCTTCTTTTTTAACTTCAATTTTACTGGTACGGTTGGCTACTAAAGCACCGATAAATAGACCCATAACAAATAACCATTGCCAACCGACTGATAAACTTGCTGTTCCACCACATGTCCCTTTAGTCCAGGAACTTACAGGCATCCAATCAGGAAAAAAGAAATTAGTAATATACCCGGTTGTTTGAGAATAGAAAGTCGTTGTCCCTAAATGGTTACCAGATAAAAATATAACAATATTCAAAATTCCAAGAGCTAACCCAGCTTTAACCCAGGACCATTTGCCGTCCACAATATAAACCTCCTTAAATCATAAAATTTTTATATTTTAATTTTATGATATACTTTTTGAAAATATCATTCAATAGTACTAATTTACTAAAAAAACCGACTTCGTCGGTCTTTCAGAACCTACGGTAGCTACAGTGCTACCGTGCTACAGGAAATAAATGATTAAGATTGAAGGTTAGCCCAAAAGTTATATTTTCTTTAATGACAATGAAAGCCAATCCTTGAGGATTGTATACCTAAGGATTGGCTTTACTTTTACTCCCACTCAATTGTTCCCGGTGGCTTGGAAGTAATATCGTAGACCACACGGTTTACATGATTAACTTCATTGACAATTCTGTTGGATATTTTCTCCATTAATTCATAAGGTAAGCGCGCCCAATCGGCAGTCATGGCATCATCACTGGTTACAGCCCTAAGAACAATGGGATAGGCATAAGTTCTTTCATCACCCATAACACCCACTGACTTGATACTGGGTAGTACTGCAAAGGATTGCCAGATTTGTTCATATAGTCCTGCTTTCTTAATTTCTTCCAGAATTATAGCATCCGCTTCTCTTAAAATATTCAACTTTTCCTCGGTAACTTCTCCGATAATTCTAATAGCCAGTCCAGGACCGGGAAAGGGCTGACGGGTAACTATAACCGTTGGTAAACCTAATTCCCCGGCTACTTTCCTTACTTCATCTTTAAAAAGATTTCTTAGAGGCTCTATTAACTCAAATTTCATATCCTCTGGTAAGCCACCCACATTATGGTGACTTTTAATAGTAGCTGCCGTATCGGTACCACTTTCAATTACATCGGAATATAAGGTGCCCTGAACCAGAAATTCGCTATCATCAAATTTTTTTGCCTCTTCCTCAAATACTCTAATAAATTCTTCCCCTATTCGTTTCCTTTTCTCTTCAGGATCAGTTATACCTTTTAGTTTTTTTAAAAATCTTTCTTTGGCATCTACAAAATCAAGCCTTATGCCAAATCTATCCCCGAAGATTTCTTTTACCTGTTGAGGTTCATTTTTTCTCATAAAGCCATGGTCAACAAAAATACACGTTAAGTTATCACCAATGGCTTTATGTACAAGGATGGCCGCTACAGAAGAATCAATACCCCCACTTAAACCGCAAATTACTTTTCTGTTACCCACTTTTTTGCGAATAGCTTCTACTTCTTCTTCAATAAATGAGCCCATAGTCCAGTCAGCCTTACACTCACAAACATTAAACAAGAAATTTTTTAGCATAGCCTGTCCATTGGCTGTATGTTTTACTTCGGGATGGAACTGCACTCCATACAGATTTTTTTCTGGATTAGAAAAAGCGGCAAAAGGTGTATGTTCAGTCTTACCGATACTTTTAAAACCTGGAGGAACCTCAGTAATATAATCACCATGGCTCATCCAGCATAATTGTTCTTTATTTAATCCGGCAAAGAGCTTGTCATTGGTGTCTGCTTCCATTATGGCTTTACCATATTCCCTACGGTCCGCCCGTTCCACCTTACCGCCTAATAAATATGTAATGAGCTGCATTCCATAACAAATTCCCAGAATAGGTATACCCAGATTAACAATTTCCGGGTCACAATGGGGTGCATTCTCACCGTAGACACTAGCCGGTCCACCGGAGAATACTATGCCTTTGGGATTTATTTCTTTAATTTTTGCAATTGGTGTATTATAGGGAAGCATTTCAGAATAAACCTTTAGTTCTCTTATTCTTCTGGTAATTAACTGGTTATATTGTCCTCCAAAATCCAATACCAGTACAGTATCATGCTTTCGCCAATCCACAATTTTTCCCCCTTAGAAAGAGTTAATAGTTATTAGTTACTCAATTTAACTTATTAGTCATTCTCTGACACATCTAACCATTTTCCTAGTAAATTAAAATAACCATGAAAATTTTAGTAGTAATTAACTATGAATATACCTCAGGATTTAATACAGCAATATATGGTAGATTTCTATATTTTTCAGCGTAATCTAACCCATAACCTACAACAAACTCATCAGGTATAGAATATCCTTTATAGTCAGGAACTATGTTTACTTTTCTCCTTTCGGGCTTGTCCAGAAAAGAACAAATTTTAACACTTTTTGGTCCTCTAGAGATTATGTTATCCATTAAATATTTCAAGGTTAAACCGGTATCCACAATATCTTCCACAATTAATATATCTCTATTTTCAACACTTTCATCCAGGTCTTTTAAAATTCTAACTACACCGGATGATTCCGTTGAAGAACCATAACTGGAAACAACCATTGTATCTATATTTAAAGGAATTTTTATCTCTCTAATTAGGTCAGCCATAAATATTACGGCTCCTTTTAAGATACAGATTACCAGTAAGTCCTTATCTTGATAATCATTAGTTATCTGTTCTCCTAATTCTTTTACCTTATTCTTGATCTGTTCTTCAGAAATCAAAATTCTACTAATAAACTTTTCCATCTGGCCCCTCCCTAATACATAAAACTAATACTAGCGTCTCAGTTCAACGCAAAAATTATACCAATGGCAGTCATGTATTGTCAATGCAGCCACACTAATGGGTGACTGCATTGACGAGTAATCAGTAACGGAGTAAAACTTAACTAAAACAAATTTTACACCGGTGGGTTAATGACTATTTCTTTATTATAATCAGAAAATTCAACACTCATAATTAACCTTTGATTTTCGTGTTGTTTATTCACAGCGTAAATTTCCGCCTTGGTCAAAAAACCCGACTTATCAATCCAAATAGTGTAGGTAAAATCTTTCCACAGTACTTCCAGATATTTATTTTCTGTTTGAGCCATAACTTCATATTTTTTACATTTCTTATCATTTACCATTTCTTTACCCACATATTCGACATCAATAGGAACTGTAAAAGTAAACGTTCCTAAAGGATTTATTTCCTGTATTAATTTTTCTGTTGCTTTCACATTCACATCTTCTACAATTAACCAATCTTTGGAAAATACATCTTTGCGATAAAGCTTATCTCCAATCCGGTAGATTTCAAAGTCCGAATTAACTACATGGAGTTTACCTGTAAAATGAACATTGCCATTGCTTTTTTCACCTATGACTTCACTTAACAACTCTTCATTATCATCTACTATTTTTTTGGAAATAGCTTTATAACGGTAACTTTCAGCATTCAATGTATTTGTAAGGGCTGTATTGACTGCTTCTTGCGGAGGTACAGTATTATAATTACGATAAACCCCTATCCCTCCTCCTACTAAAACTAAGACAAGGGTAATTACCAAAATCCATTTCAAATTAAAATTAGGTCTTTTGAAATTAGGAAAAGCTAATTTAGGTGTTTTGAAGAACCAAAAGGAAGCTTTTTTTCTTAATTTCATAAAATAAATCCCCCCTTTATTTCTACTAATTTTTACTTGGTAAGGGGGAAATTTATTACAAAATTGCCTGTCCTATTTTTAAAAAAATTATAGATTTATATCAACTTATTTTACCTCTAGAAACTTAGAGACAACTCGCCCCAACTTCTCAATACCAACTTTAATCTCTTCGTGGGAAGCATTGGAGAAATTTAACCGCATTGTGTTTTCTCCTCCACCAGAAGCAAAAAAGCTATTTCCGGGGATAAAAGCAACTTTTTCTTTAATAGCTTCTTTAAGTAAATCTACTGATGATACACCTGCAGGAAGTTCTGCCCAAATAAATAAACCACCGGCAGGAATAGTCCAGTTAATTTCTTTCGGAAAATATTCTGTCATATATTTAAGCATTAAATCCCTTTTTTCTTTGTATGCCACCCTTATTTTATCAATATGGGGTTCCAGTAATCCCCTTTTACAAAATTCATAAACAATCACCTGAGATAAATTTGAGGTATGAACATCGGTAGCCTGTTTACCTATAACTAATTTATTTATAATTTCTTTAGATGCTACTACATAACCTACCCGCAAACCTGGCGAAATTATTTTAGAAAAAGAGCCCAAGTATATTACCTGGCCTGTTTTATCAAAAGCTTTTAAAGCCGGAATTTCTTCATCTGTATAATTCAAACTACCATAAGGGTCATCTTCCACAACTGTTATATCATAATTTTTAACAAGCTCCATTACTTGTTGTCTTCTTTCTTTACTCATAGTAAGACCTGTTGGATTCTGGAAAGTAGGCACAAGATAGATTAACTTATTTCTATCTGTATCTTTTTCCAAAGCTTCCTTTAAAGAATTGATATTAATACCCTCTTCATCTACCTGGGCAATTGCAAATTGAGCTTCATAAGTTTTAAATATCTGTAAAGCGGCTAAATAAGTTGGATTTTCTACAATAACTTTATCACTAACATTTAAGAAAGCTTTAGCTGTTAAGTCAATACCTTGCTGTGAACCGGATATAATCAAAACCTCATCAAGAGTAACATTGATACCTTTTTTCTTTAGCCAATGGCAAAGGAATTCTCTTAGAGGTACATAACCTTCACTAGAACTATATTGAAGGATACTTGTATCTAAAGTACTAGTTATTTCCGCCATTATTTCTTTAACTTCGGCCATAGGAAAAGCATCGGCAGAAGGCATGCCGCCCCCAAAGGAAATCATATCGGGCTGCTGAATTAATTTTAATATTTCTCTGATAACATTACCGGACATGTTTTTAAGCCTATCTGCAAATGGGGCATTACTCAATTTTATCACCTTCCTAAAATTATTTTA
>JASKKI010000114.1 GCA_030154225.1 Clostridia bacterium
CCATAAGCAGTTGTCAGACGTAAAAGATTTACCCAGAAGTATTTCAATAACTACTAGTCACTAGAGTCACCGGTAACTAGTCACTATGAACTAGAAACTTTCAACTATGAGGAGGAAAAACATATGAAAAAAGTTGTTTTAGCCTATTCAGGGGGGTTAGATACATCCATAATCATTCCCTGGCTTAAAGAGAATTACGGCTGTGAAGTTATTTGTATGTCTGCTGATTTAGGACAAGGTGAAGAATTATCACCACTTAATGAGAAGGCAATTAAATCTGGAGCTAGTAAAATCTATATTGAAGATTTAAAAGAGGAATTTGTAAAAGATTTTGTCTTTCCCGTATTAAAATCTGGTTGTGAATACGAGGGTAAATACTTATTAGGAACATCTTTTGCCCGTCCGCTAATTGCCAAGCGTTTAGTTGAGATTGCCGAGGCCGAAGGGGCTGAATATATAGCCCACGGAGCTACAGGTAAAGGTAATGACCAGGTTAGGTTTGAACTTACTGTCAAAGCCTTAAATCCTGATTTAAAAATAATAGCACCCTGGAGGGAATGGGATATTAAATCCCGTGAAGATGCTGTAGAATATGCTGAGGCCCGGGGTATTCCGGTACCGGTAACCAAAGCCCGTCCCTACAGTATGGACCGAAATCTTTTTCATTTAAGCCATGAAGGTGCCGATTTAGAAGATCCCTGGAATGAACCTCTTAAAGATTTATATATGATTTGTAATTATCCCGAAGATGCTCCTGACAAACCCGAATATGTGGAAATAGAATTTGAACAGGGTATCCCTGTTGCAATAAATGGACAAAAATTGGGTCCTGTTAGGCTTTTAGAAAAAGCAAATGAAATAGCTGCTGTTCATGGCGTAGGTATCGTGGATATGGTAGAAAACCGTTTAGTGGGGATGAAGTCCCGTGGTGTTTATGAAACCCCTGGTGGTACATTGCTCCATAAAGCCCATAAGGAATTGGAAGCTTTAACACTAGATAGGGATACCATGGCCTATAAGAATAACATCGGCATTAAATATGCCCAATTAGTATATGATGGACTTTGGTATACTCCATTAAAAGAAGCTTTAGATGCTTTTATTGATTCTACCCAGCAAACTGTTACCGGTTTGGTAAAAATGAAGCTTTACAAAGGTAACTGCATACCAGCCGGAGCTAAATCTCCATATTCACTATATAACCAGGAATTTGTAACTTTTGGTGAGGATCAGGTTTATAACCAAAAGGACGCAGAAGGCTTTATTAACCTTTATGGACTGCCGCTAAAGGTACGGGCACTTATGATGAAACAGCATAGGTAACGCTTTCTGGTGGACGCGTGGACGTGTATACGATGAATGGTAGTTTTCCGAGATGCATCTGCTTATAGGATAATCGGCATGATGTATCCGAAGAATGATAATTCAAGTTGATGCATCCTTTGAGCTAGAACCGATAGCAGATGTGTCGTGATATATTAACATGCATGGGATGCATCCCTTTAAAATAGAAAATGGAGTTGATGTAATTTGAAAAAACTCTGGGGTGGACGGTTTAGTAAAAATACTGATAAATTAGTGGAGGATTTTCATTCCTCCATTTCTTTTGATAAAAGGCTTTATTACTGGGACGTTAAGGGCAGTATAGCCCATGCTCGGATGCTGGCGGATACCGGTGTTATTTCTCAAGAGGAAGCCCAGTTAATTATAAAAGGGCTAAATGAAATTTTAAAGGAAATTGAAGAAGGGGAAGTTGAATTTGATTTATCCGCCGAAGATATCCATATGAATATCGAAATACTTCTCACCAAGAAAATAGGGGATACAGGAAAAAAGCTGCATACAGGAAGGAGCCGTAATGACCAGGTTGCCCTGGATACCCGTTTGTATCTACGAGCCGAAATAGATACTATCCAGGACTTATTAAAGGAATTGCTAAAAACACTTCTTGATCTGGCTGAAAAGCACCTAGATACTGTTATGCCCGGTTATACCCACTTACAAAGGGCCCAGCCTGTAACCTTAGCCCATCATTTAATGGCTTATTTTCAGATGTTTAGTCGGGATAAAGAACGACTAGAGGACTGTCGGAAGCGGGTAAATATCTCACCTTTAGGTTCAGGAGCTTTAGCTGGGACTACCTTTCCCTTAAACAGAGAACAGGTTGCCAGTGAACTTGGTTTCTCCGGGATTACCATGAACAGTATTGATGGAGTAAGTGATCGGGATTATATCATAGAGTTTATGTCCTGTGCATCTATCATGATGATGCATCTAAGTCGTTTTTGTGAGGAACTAATTTTTTGGTCGTCACAGGAAGTTGAATTTATAGATATGGATGATGCCTATAGCACAGGTTCTAGTATCATGCCCCAGAAGAAAAATCCCGATGTAGCCGAGCTGGTAAGGGGTAAAACAGGTAGAGTCTACGGTAACCTAATGGCTATGCTTACAGTTATGAAAGGGCTACCCCTGGCTTATAACAAGGATATGCAGGAGGATAAAGAGGGATTATTTGATACAGTAGATACACTTAAAAAATGTTTGTTGGTATTCTCACCAATGCTGGCAACTATGAAAGTCAACAAAGAAAAAATGCTCAATGCCTCCAAAGGCGGCTTTACCAATGCTACGGATTTAGCCGATTATTTGGTGAAGAAAGGTCTGCCCTTCCGGGATGCCCATGAAGTAGTAGGTAAGTTGGTGGCATATTGCTTAAGTAGTAGTAAAAGTTTAGATGACCTCTCCATTAAAGAATTACAAGGGTTTAGCCCCTTAATTGAAGAAGATGTTTATCAGGAAATTTCTGTTTATACTTGTGTAGAGAAGCGAAATATTCCAGGAGGACCGGCAGCAGAGCAGGTAAGGATAGCTATCGAGGAAGGAAAAAAGAGAATAGAAACCTTATAAACCTTTGCCAAAGCAGAGGTTTTTTTCTTACCTTTTCTGAGCTTACCGAGTGAAAGATACGTTTAATCAGAGAATGCCGGATTATAGCCACAGGTAGAAAAACAATAAAGTATAATTGTATAAATAGCATGTCATTTCTGAGTACTGAGCACAGCATATATTTTCATTGGTGTTTTAAGAAAATGCTTAAACAAATAGAAGCCGTTATTCCAGAATGTCATATTCCACAATTGGTTCTAATATATTTATTAAAGATTAAGATCTATTAAGTAACATCAATAATAAACAATTAAAAAAGCAAAATAATTATTAAAATCTGGAGTGATAAAAATGGATGTAAAAAAGACTTGCAAAGGAAAGGAAAAAATAGGACTTTTATTAATCACTCTAGGATGGATAATACTAATAGCTATGTTTGGCTGGGTTTTCCATGCAGTTGGTTGGTGGTTATTGGTTACTCTGTGGAGAAAAGAACTGTTAATACCAAATAATGTTATAGCAACTACGTATATGATTTTCACAATAATATTATTAGCAGTAGTATTTTATTTATTCTTTCTCTGGTGGACGAAGCACGATTACAGCAAATATGTTAAAAGGAATAGACGGCTAAAGACTCCTTTGAACCAAAATGCGCCTTATTTAACAAATGACGAGTTGTTATTGATTATACAAGAAGAAAGTAGTGATCAATATATTCCAGGTTTTAAACAAATATGCAAAGACTATATATTTAACAAAGATTTTGAAAAATCTGACCCGCTTAAGCTTTTATCAAGGGCAAAAATCTACAACGAAAAAAAGGCATTTAAAAAAGCTGCCAGCTTATTAAGGCTACTAATTAGTCATCCCCAGCTTCAGCCTGTTGTCAAAAAAGCTGCACTAAAGGAACTGGATATTGCCCTGCAAAATTTAGGACCTCTGGCTAAAGAAGCTAGCGCCAGTTATACACAGGTAAAGGAGGATAGCTAATGTCTTTAAATAATTTTAAAAAGATTAAGGATAAAGGATTCCCCTTATCAATTAGAGGTTACAGTACAAAGGAAATAGATAATTATATCAGAGAATTATTGCTTTACTGTGAAAAGCTATTGAATGAGAATGAAAAATATAAAGAAAAACTTTTGGATTATCAAACAAAAGATGAGTACTTTAAAAAGGTACTGGTTAAGGCTGAAAGAATTGCACAAGAAGTCTTGGAGGATGCGGAAAAAGAAGCAAATGAGATAAAAGAGAATGCCAAAACAAAATCAAACGATATTATTTCTGAGGCAATGAGAGAAAAAGATAAGGTTTTAAATGATTTAAAAGTAAAGAAAGACAAGTATGACAAGCTTTTCTCTAGATATATTCAGGAGGGAAGGTCAGTTCTTGATACATTTTTCGTATTAGCTAGAAAGCATGTTGATTCACTTAAAAATGATTTCATCAAGGAAGTATTAAATTCTTTAGAGGGACTAGATAAAGAATTTAAAGATTTGGATTCAGCTGCAAATACGGAAGAAAATTTAGTGAAGAATGACCTCTTTGTTGAAGGGGATGCACTCCTTGTGGGCAGGCAGCTCAAGTATAATATCAAAGATGATAATGAGGAGATAATCATTACTAAAGGTACGGTTATTACTCCTGAGTTAGTAAATGAAATCATTGCTCGTGGGTTCTATGGTGAGTTGGTTGCAACACTAGAGGAAGAGAAGGGATAGTAATATGAGTTATCAATTGCTAATATTTATTCTTCATACCTTTATCTTTGCCTATCCTTTAATAATGTGTATAGTCTGGATGGTCGGCGGTTTAATATTTTGGTATCACAAGGAGCTTAAATGGCCTTATGAGATAAGGGATGTAACTGAATGGCCGCCAATCACTATACTGGTTCCTTGTTATAATGAAGCTAAGACTATAGAGAATACTTGTAAGAGGTTGAGATATCTAAATTATCCTGACTACAGGGTGATACTCATAGATGATGGGAGTACAGACGAAACTGCAAAAAAAATTGAATCATATGTACAGAATATTCCTTATTATTTTTTAGTTCGTTTAAACAAAAATCAGGGTAAGGCAACGGCTACTAATCTTGCTATTAGAGCAGCAGTTACTACTTCCGTTGTTATAGTAATAGATGCCGATACATATCTGGAGAAAAATGCTTTAAAGTTTTTGGTTGTTCCCTTTGTAAAAAATCCCCGGATAGGTGCTGTAACTGGTAACCCTATTCCCAAAAACCGTTTTACCTTTTGGGCAAAATTTCAGGCAGTAGAGTTTTCCTCTATTATTGGTCTGATTAAACGTAGTCAGAGGATTTGGGGAAGAATACTGACGGTCTCGGGATGTATTACTGCCTATAATAGGGAAGTATTGATAGAGGTAGGTGGATTTTCTCCCCTGACAGCAACTGAAGATATTGATATTACTTGGAAAATCCAAAAGGCATGTTATGAAGTATGGTTTGTTCCACAGGCAGTAGGGTACATCCAGGTACCCTCTAAATTGAAGGAACTGTGGAAACAGAGGTGTCGCTGGGCATTAGGAGGCTGGCATCTACTTCGTAGCCATAAGAACGTATTTGCTAAATGGAAGTGGAAACGTCTGTGGATCGTTTATCTAGAGTTTTTTCTAGGAACGTTATGGGCTTTTGCTTTTGTCATAGGAAGTATATTATGGCTTATAGGTAGTATGCTGGGCTTTTTGATTATTCCCGCCTGGCATGGTGCTATTCTGAGTGTATTGTGTATCTGCCAGATGATTGTGGCACTGAGAATAAATAATGTTTATGATAAGGAACTCTGGAAATGCATTTTTTGGATGCCCTGGTACCCCCTGTTATTCTACTGTTTGATGGCCTTGGCCGTCGTCAGGACTATGCCCAAAGGGGTTTTCAGCAGGGTAGATATGAATACAGGAAAATGGCAGAGCCCAGTAAGAGAAAAAGATGAAGGTTGATTTTTAATTATTTTGCTAGCAACCATTTTTCTACAGAGGACCAATTGTACCTTGTAACAAGTAAACGTTTTATAAAATGGGGGGGGATCTGCACATGTTACTAATCCTGGTCTTAGAGAAAAGAGGAGTTTCATTCCTGCATCAAGTAATATTTTATCTGTTCTTGGATTTCCAAAGCCATATGGATAACAAAAATACTTTGGATTAAAACCAAGGTGTTTTTTTATTTCTTCAATTGATTTAATTGTGTCGTCCTGAAATTCTTTGTTAGTTTTATCGTTTAGGAAAGCAAATAGTAGTTATTATTATGGGGAGGAGTTTTTTCATTTCTAAAATACTAATAAAAAATATATTCAACTGTTTATTTTTATAGTATAGAAATCGGGGATAAGGAATATTATGGTTAATAAT
>JASKKI010000032.1 GCA_030154225.1 Clostridia bacterium
TCTGGAGAATATTTCTTTCTCTGCATTCTTATTACCCCCTATACCTTAATTTTATGAATTAAGGCTCTCGTTGTCCAATTTGGTTAGGGGGCTAAATAGTAGATAGTAAAAATAATGATGGTGATAGCAGTTTTACAGAGCACGTAGATGAGTTTTATGAATTTTTCCAAAAACCATTTAAATTAGGTAATATGCCTAAAGATTTAATAGATGTACTAACATTGGTAGCTCTTGCTTCGCCAGCAGTAGTAATGTTAAGAACTTTTAATCGTTACTGGTCAGAGCTAAGTATTGAAACACTTTTTTGAACAGCCCAAGTTGCAGATGGTTTTAGAAGTATGTTTAATTTGCCCGAGACAAATACATTATTAAGAGGTATTAATTCAAAAGAACCATATTGGATGAATGTACTAAGTTACTGCGCCGATGGTAATCTTCAGGCGATAATGGATGAATATGTTCATGTTTTATATGAAGCTTTAGGTCTACCAGGGCTTGAATGACTTCGGGCAATTGGTATATTATCAGAAACAATAAAAGATGCAGTATCTATAAAAACCAATACTCTAAGTATTGACAATATTTCAGTCAGGGGTAACCGAGTAAATGTTAATACAAATAGAATACGCTGCCGTTTCACTTTGAAGTTTGGTAAATGAAAAGACGATGTAAATGGTTATGTAAATAGGGAAGGGCAGGTAAAAAATGCATTTAACTAGACCCTTTTATGATCTGGTACCTTTTTGGATGTTAACCTCTCTTTAGAGAGGTTTTTGTATAAATAAATATTTGGTAATTATATTAAATATTAGGATTTTGTTACCAAAAATTACACAAAGTTGGAATTTTGAAGGAAATTAAAGGTATTTGTAGAATTAAATAACATTAGACCGAGTATATGGGGGGATTGGGTTTGAAGGGTTTATTTAGTCTTAAAAATCTAATATTTTTGCTCTTTTTTAGTGCTCTTTCGTGCTTCTTTTATGTGTTTGAGCCTGTAAGTTTTAACAAAGGAGAAGAGCTTAACAATTTATCAGGAACAGTTATTTACTATTTTTTCATTATTATTTCATTCCTAACATTTATTAGCTTTATTTATGTAAACATAAAACTTGTCAGGAAAGATAAAAGTTTAATCGAATCTAAAGAGTTCGTAAAGAGTATAAACCCCGAAGAAATTGATGAACATTTTAATAGCCTAAGGGAGTATTTTAGTAAAAACTTTCTTCGTATACCATGGAAAAAATATGAGAAAAGCATTCGAAGGATAAAATCGGGCATTTCAGAAACAGGTGAAATAAAAGAAAAACTATACGCTACTATCGAAGCAGAAAACTATTTTGATAAATCCATCCTAATAAATGATCCTATACTAAAATTACAACCCTATGTATCTCATGTTTTAGTATCCCTAGGTATTTTGGGCACCTTTTTAGGAATTGTAATAGGTCTAAATGATATAGATCTTTCCAATATTGAAACTACTAAAAATAGTATTGATTTTCTTTTGAGTGGAGTTCAGGTTTCCTTTAGAACTAGCTTATATGGTATTGCTTATTCCATTATCCTAAGTTTCTATATAAAATATTGTTTTGGTTCTATAGAAAATAATTTATATGAACTTTCAGAAGAAATTAATTTATTTTTCCCATTAAATACTCAAGAAGATGGTATAAAAGAGCTGTACTTTGAACTTGAAAAACAAACAAGCTCTATTCAAAAGCTAGCTTCCGATTTTGCGGAAGAGGTTGGTAGTAAATTTGATAAGACAATTAAGGAGAATCTTGCACCTAGTTTAGACAAGTTTTCTGAAATGACTGAAAACCTAGTGAAGATATCACAGGAGGCAAGCCAAAATGCTATTGACTCTATTGTTAATAATGTTGGTGACATTCTCACAAGTACCGCAAATAAAGAATTAGCCAGCTTAAAAGATGCTTTAATTGAGATCAATGAGAGAAATATTGCCTTAATTGATAAGTTTGACAATATCCTAGATAAAACTAGTGAAAATATTTTGACCTTTGAAAGTGCAACAGAAAGTGTAAACAATAATCTCCTAGATATTATTGAAACACTCGAGAGTGACTATACAAAACTTAGGTTATCACTGCAAGATATGTCCTCTAAACTTGATGAGTCTATAAATCGTTTAAGCTCTGAAGTATTTGATGCCCTTACACTGATTAATGGTGAATACAATAGTATTATTGCTAAGTTAGATACCTTCGGTGAAAAGGCTAATGAAATGACAAGTAAACTTGATGAATTTAATTATGCTCAAGAAAGTACTCGACAATTATGGGATGGTTACAAAGAGAGTTTCGAAAAAATAAATACCTTAATTGATAAAGGAATGATAGATTATACAAATAACGTTAAAAACGGCTTGGATACTATTTTTAAAGATTATGATAGTAATATTTCTAAAGTATTAGGAGATTTAAGAGGTACTATAGAGAAATTCGATGATTCAATTGAAGAACTAAAAGATGTTTTGGATGAAAAAATGCCATTTTTAGAAGTGAGTTGAGATAAATGAGGAAGATAATTTCCAAAAAAATATTTAAAACTGGCGAGGATAACGGCTATTGGTTATCTTTTAGTGATTTGATGTCTTCTTTACTAATAATATTTTTACTTATTTCAGTTAGTTTAGTGTTAAGTTATGAAACAAGTATTGAAGATGTACAGAAAGACTTAAATATATTTGATTTTATAAGTGAACAGATTGAACAAGAATTTTCACCACAGGAAGTAACTTTTGATAAAACTACCGGTGTTTTTAGAATAAATAATAATCTGTTATTTGATGAATCTAGAAGTGATTTAGGTCCAGAGGACAAAGAGGTAATAATTAATATCTTGCCAAGGTTTTTCCATATTATTTTAGATGATGAATTTATAAAGAATAAAATAGCCAATTTATATGTTGAAGGATTTACTGATAAACAAGGTAATTATGATTTCGGCTTAATATTAAGCTATCAAAGAGCACTAAACGTATATAACTTTATTAAGAGTGATACTACCTTTGACAAATATCAAAACGATTTAAAACAGCTGGTAATTCTAACTGGCAGAAGCGAAATAGATACAATAGAGATTCCAGGAAAAACAGAAGAAGAATTAAATGCATTAAGCCGAAGAGTTGAATTTAAAATAGCACTAAAACCAGAGATATTAAAAGATGTTAATAAAACTTTAAGTAGAGATTAGGTGATTTTATTATGTTTACTTATTCGTTACCTAACTTTGGTGTATACAAGCCTCAGAAGTTGAGACAATTAGCGGCAAAGATAGTAGTTGACAAGGATATTGATAATAATTTTTCTGGAGAGAGAATTGAATTAGCAATTAAAAAATTAAAAAACAGCGAAAGGCTGCTAAGTAGAGATTATAAAATATTATGTTTCTATTTAAATAGAGTTATTGAAGATAATTTGTTAGAGAAATTTACTGAAAGAATTACGAAGTACTTTAATGAAAAAGAAAAAATTTACCCGTATCTAAAAGCTTTACTAAGAAGTTATTATGATTTAAGTCAAAATAATGATGTAATATTTCGAGTGTTAAAGTTAGGTTTTTTAAAGGATATTAATTTGAAAGAGAATATTTTAGCAAGTAAAGACTTGTTCATAAGCTGTAATAATACGCTTGAAGTATTACAAAAAATTAATAATGGGTTAATACATGTTTTTGACCTTGAAAGTCAAAATAAAATCATTGAATCATACTTAATAAAGCCTACAGATTTATTTGCAAAAAAACTATTCTACATAAAGAGCTTCGGGATGGTAAAAGAAAATTTATATATAAATAATTGTAAATATTTTCTAGAACATATTAATAAATTACTAGATTTGAATGCAAGAAAAAAAATTTATGAAACCTTTTTAATAAAAGAGAAAGGTGCTAAAGATTATTCTAATTTAGTTGCGGCAAAGGACAATATCTTTAGAAACATTAATAATGAACTAGGGGACCCGTATGATAAGTACAATGCTAAATGGCAGAATATATCTGAAGAAGCAATTGATGTATTTAGACAATGGTTAACGCAGAAAAATCTAAGGGAGTTCTTTACAACAATTGCCGGTGACTCAAGAAGGTTGGATTTTTGGCTAAAATATAAAAAATATTTTTACAGAGTAGAGCACTTTTCAGAGCTTGATGATGCACTTTTAATGGAAACTTCTAGGCATATTTTTATTGAGTTTGCTTATTCTGGCGCTTTATATATGTATGATAGAGATTATTTGGATTTAGGAAAACTTAAAAATATGATTAAAACAAAAAGTAGGAGCCATATTATAAGTTTTGTTCTTAAAAATAGAGCAGAGTGTTTAGAAAGGTTGATCCATCAAGGGGATTGGGAGTATCGCTTTAATTATGAGTTTAAATCTTATGGATATCATCCAGAAAGGTGATATAATATGGTCTTTGAGGGTATTTTCAAAAGGATATTAAGAGGAACTGACAATAGCCAAGATTACAGGTTTGAGCCAGATTTTTCTGATGATAATTTCATTAAGATATACTTAAAAAAAGAGGATGAAAAAACTAAGATTGAAGATGATTTTGACTCTGATGTATTTATATTAACTAGTTTAACAAATTTAGATATATCCGATGACAAGTTTTATTTTTACATTTCTTATGATAATGTCTACGAGCTATACTTTAATAACGGACAGGAAATAGATGATTATAAGACTCTAAATTTACCTGAAATTTATAAAGGTTATATCTATATAGAAAATTTGGGTAATTATATTATCGACCAAAAAGTGATTTACTCATTCAAATTTAAAGATGGAACAAATCTAGATATAAAAAGGGTAAAAAATAATATCTTAGATGTTAATGGAAAGTTAAACTTAATGCCTAAGAATATGTATCAGCTAGCTAAAATTTTGGCTAACTATAATTCCACTGCCCAACAAAACAGTGATATCAATGAGCAGTTTTCTTTATTAAAAGTAATAAAGGATTATTCTGAGTTCACTAATGTTCTCTTACATAAAAAGTTAACTGATGAAGAAAAGCCTATTCTAATAGATAAAATCAAGCTGGACTTTAAAGATAGTGGTGATGTTTTAGAGATTTTCCCTGTTATTGAGAACCAAGATGAAGCATTCAATGAGGAGTTTTTAAGTAAGTTTGATAAAGCTGATAAAATTAGAAATTTTTATAATGTTAGGCATAATGGTAAGGATATTAGAGTTATTGTAAAACATAAAGATTCCGCTGAGAAAATTAAAAGAAATAGATTTCTATCTGGGGATGAAAAAGTAAAGTTTTTAAAAGGTGATAATGAGATTTTCCAAGATGAAAACTTTGATTTGAGCCTGTACGGACCAAGGGTAAAAGGAATTGGTTACCTTACATACCGTGCCAATGAATCCCCTAGAAATATTATTGATGGTAGTTGGTTTGAACTACCTCAAATATTTACCGAAGATGAGCCTATCATATTAGAACCTCAAGATAGAGAAGTTCTTAAACAGAGCTTAGAAAAACTGCAAAAAGAAAAATTAGAATATGTAGAGGTCGAATTACATAAAAACAATAAGCCTATAAAGCTTATATTAAGTGAAGAAGAGATAATTTTAGAAATTGAAAAGATTAATAATTCCATTAAAAAGGTTGAAGATATAAACAATTTAGAAGAATTAAAAGAAATAAAAGAATTAGCCAAAGAGTGGGAAGAATATATCCCATATAAAGGTAATTATATTGAATATGAAGGACAGGAAGCAATTGACAAACAAATAGCTAAAGTTGAAAAGGAAGGTAAGCCAGGTAAAGAAACATTACTAATAAAAGAAAATGAAGAAAATGAAGAATATGTTGAAGAGCCAGAATATTTATCAAGAGAAGTTGAGGTAAAAATACCAAATTCACTGAAGGTAGCTTTATTTGAACATCAGGTGGAAGGTCTTAAGAAGCTACAAAACTTATATATTGCTTCTTCTATAAATTCTTCTAGAAATGGTTTTCTCTTAGCTGATGATATGGGGTTAGGCAAAACTTTACAAATTCTATCCTTTTTAGCATACTTAAAAGAAACAAACGAACTAGGCAAGGTATTAGTTGTAGCACCCAGTACCCTATTGAAAAACTGGGATAATGTTGATGGTACCGGTGAGATTCAAAAATTCTTTACCAGAAATTTGTTCAAGACATTACATATACAGGGTGTTATTAAAAAACATGAAGAAAAAAAGTTTAACTATCTAATAAATAATAGTGATATAGTATTTATCACTTATGACTCCTTACGGTTAAATAACATATTTATGGGAAAAATCAAGTGGAATGTAATGATTTGTGATGAAATTCAAATGGCTAAAAACCCCAAAACTTTATTAAGTATTGCCCTAAAAGCACAAAATGCAAATTTTAAAGTTGCTTGTAGTGCTACACCCATTGAAAACTCTTTGTTAGATCTTTGGAATATAGTTGATTTTGCAATGCCGGGAAGATTAGGCTCAATGAAGAATTTTAAACAATGTTATATGAATACCCAGGAGAAGGATGACCTTAAGGAAAAAGAAAAAATTAATAATGAACTAGTAGCCAAGATCGGCAGTAGTTATCTAAGAAGAAGTAAAAGTGAATACCTAAAAGACTTACCCGCCAAAAAAATTAACATTAAATTTTTAATGGCGAATGAATACGAGCTAAAAAACATTAAGCAACTAAATGCTCTTCGAAATCAAGGGGCTCCTCCCTTGCCTTTAATACAAAAATTAGTAGCTTTATGTAGTCATGTAGAGTTAATTTCAAATGTTGAAACTAAGGATCCCAAAAAGTTAATCGAAAAATCAACTAAATTAAAATACTTAAAAGAAATATTAGATGATATCAGACAAAAAAATGAAAAAGTAGTTATCTTTACTGTCTTTAACAAGATGCAGAATATATTAGCAAGAGTTATTAATTATTGGTACGGTTTAAATTGTAGAATGCTTAACGGCAAAACAGAGCCTTATAAACGGCAAAAGTTTTTAGATGAATTTAGAAGTCAAGATGGTTTTAATGTTATTATATTGTCACCGGTAGTAGCTGGAGTTGGTATTACATTAACCGAGGCTAATCATGTTATTCACTATACTAGACTATGGAATCCCGCAAAAGAAGCCCAAGCTACCGATCGGGTTTATAGGATTGGACAACAAAACGAAGTTTTTGTATACTATCCAATCCTAACTTTTGATAACCAAGAAGAAATAAAGTTTGAAAATGAAGATAGCTATTTAGAGTACTTTTTAAATAAACAATATAGTACAACTAGCCCAGAGGAAAGATTAAACCGAATACTCATTAAAAAGAAAAATATTTTAAATAATTTCTTCTTAGCTGCATGCGACAATGATATAGATGTAGTTAAAGAATGGGATTATGATGACCATGAACATACTCAAAAGCAGAAAGTTGAAGATTTAATTGATCAATGTCTTGATTTTGAGGAGTTTAAATCTTTAGTTAGCTTGATTTATAAATTCAAAGGTTTTAAAGCTTATGTAATAAAGAACACTTTGAATAGTAATATAGGAATTCTTATAGAGAAGAACAATAAATTTACTGTGGTAGTATGCAGTTTAAATGACCACAAAGCATTTAAAGAAAGTGACTTCTCATTATTTAGGGGACACAAAAATATTCTTTCTGTAGAACTAAATATAAGAATTGACAAAATCTTAATAATTACTAATAGAACTACTGAACAAACTATTCATGCTACTGATTTTGAATTATTCAATAAAAATGATTTACATGAAATGATTAATGGATTAAATATTTCTTACGAAGATATAGAAAAAGAAAATGAGCAACGTTATTCAATTGAGACTCTAAAAAGAATGCTATAAATTTACTATTATAAAAGAAATATCTGCAAATAGTGATGATGATAATTTCTACTAGAATAAAATTAACCCTAAAGCATAAATTGAAGAACTTTAACTTATGCTTTTTGCCTTTAGATGAATATTAGACTTGAAAAATCAAGGTTTTGGGAAAGGGAGATCTACTTATTTCACGCGGCAATTACTGGAATAATTTGTAGTTAGTGAAAAATAACCTCTCGGGAGGTGATTGACTGATTGTTACCTTTGAAAAGAGAAAAATTGTGACATGGCATTTTACTCAAGATAATAAGATTACCCTGGTTGAGGGAGAGCCAACATTGGCTTGGTATTATCAAAATTACTATCTATCTAAGAAGTATAGCTTTGATGTCCATTTATTTTCTGTGGAAGATGAGAGAGTAGATAGAATTGAAGCTTTGGCTATTGGGATGTTTTTACTAGACTATGGGGCTGCCCCATTGTGTAATAGCAAAATAGATCGGGGTAGTTTTCCTTCTTTATACTATTCTTCCTCTGAAGAGGATAAATCACTTATCCATAAGATATTTGAGCAAATTGAAGATGAGAATGTGGCATATACCACTTATGAGAAAGTTAAACCTGTAAAAAGCAAGTCTTCCAATAATAATCCAGTGAGTAAGAAAGGGTCTGAGGGTATGCATTTATCCTTTGAGCAAAAAAAGCAAATCTTTAGAAGCTTCCCGGAATTAACCGAGGAAACCATAAGTAACGGACGGGTCAATTATAAATTTCTGGGCAGCCGTCGGCCAGGAAAAATTATTGCTCGTGAGCTAAGCCATACAGGAAATGGATATGTTTACGGCGGATTTCTTGAAGAATATAAACATGTAGCGGATAGCCGAGGATGGGTAAATATAAAGAATTATAGTGAAACGGAGTTAAGGCAAATAATTGAAAGAGTTTTATCCTCTTTTAAATAAAGGGTTATTAAGATATCGAAGGTGAAATTGCGCATTTTAGAAAAAACCCGGTAGAATTTATTATAAAAGCAGCTAAAATAATTAAGAACAGAAAGCAACTGCTATTATTGAGATGTGTTAAATGAAACTTATCAAGCTGAAATCTTTACTAAAAATAGCTTTAAAGGAACTTATGATGCTGCACTTCCTGTTAATAAACATGTATATGATTATGTGATTAACCTAATAAGCAATATTTAGAACATTTATTACAGGGATATGATTTGTTATTAAGAGAGTACTATAATAGGCTTAAATCATTCGAAACAATTGATTAATATAATGCATTTAATGGAAGTACTGGAAACAAGTATAATTTGGAAACTTAATTACATGCTTTTTCTTAGCTCGATTTAAGTAAAGAATAGAATAGAGATAGAAGTAAACAGAGATGCTGAAAGGCATCTCTGTTTAAATATAACCACTTAAAAATCACTGTAAAGCATCTGCTAGTTATAAAAACTAGTAGATGTTTTTTATTCTCTCGACAAATAACAACATGTTTCCCAAAGGTTTTAGACTAAATATTTTAGAATAATTAGTTAAAAAATTTCTAAGGGGTTGTTTAGATGGCTAAGTTAATTCCCGATATTGACCCTAGGACAATCGAAAATTCAGGAGAAAGAACCTTCTATGAAGCTGCAAGTAAACTACCAGAGCAGTATACACTTCTTTATTCATTTAAATACAAAGATACAGAAGAAGCTGAAGATACTCAAATAAAAGAGGCCGACTTTATCATTGTTCATCCTAGCTTAGGATACCTAGTTATTGAAGTTAAACAAGGTGATATAGCATATTTTGAGGGTTCTTGGCAGGAATTTAAAAAGGGCGGCTATCATCTTTTACATAAGAATCCTGTTGACCAAGCTAAAAACGCTATGTTTGCTATCTTAGAAAGATATAAGAATGCAGCTAATAAGTTCTTCCCACTAAAGATGCGTTATGCGGTATGCTTTCCAGAGTGTAATAAAATATCGGGCAATCTCCCAGAGGACTTGGATGAGAAAAGTATATTCCTTTATAGAGACTTAGAGAAATTAGAAGACAAAATTTTTGATTTATTCTCGGCAGTAGAAAAGAAATATGAAAGAGAAGCAGTAGATATTCTATTAAATAAGATACTAGCTCCTTCCTTTAAAATATTTAGCAGACTAGAAGAAAAAATAGAGATGCATAATCAAAGGGCAGAAAAAGTATTAACAGAAGAGCAAGAAAGGATTCTTGAGGAGACAGAGTTGGACAAGCGGAAAATTTTTTTTGGCGGAGCAGGTTCAGGCAAGACCTTTTTGGCTATGGAAAAATCCAAAAGATTGGCCAACCAAAATAAAAAGGTGCTCCTGACTTGCTATAATAAAAATCTTGCCAACTGTATGTTTGCTCCTTTATCCCCTTTAATTATTTCTAAGAATTTTCATGAATTTTTGGAAGAAGTCTTAAGGGAAAATAATATTGAACTAAACCCACCTCAAACAATTGATGAATTGAGAGTGTATTTTGACGAAACTTTACCCACCATGGCTTTTGATTTATTTAGCACCTTTAATGAGGAGGACAAGTTTGATGCAATTTTAGTGGATGAAGGCCAGGATTTTAAAGAGGATTGGTTGACCTGCTTAGAAAGCATGCTCAAAGAGGATGGGGAATTTTATATCTTTGCTGACCCAAATCAGAGTATTTTTAACAAGGATATTGAGAAGATTCAAAAGATTCCTGTATCCAAGCATAGATTAACTCGAAATCTCCGTAATACTGAGGAGATTAATAAGTGGATGGAGAAATTTGTACCTAGCGGACATCTAAGATGCCAACTGCAGGGTGGCATGCCCGTTAATAAATTTACCTGGAAAACACCTCAAGAAGAAAAGAAATTAATTGAGCAGGAGATTGGAAGATTAGTAAGCCAAGGTGTTCAGCTAAAGAGAATTACCATACTTTCACCTAATAAGAAGGAAAAAAGTAGCTTAGCCGGATTAGAAAAGTTAAAAGAATGGCCATTAGTAAATGTCAATGTTAATCATCCTAACGCCATAAAATTTGCTACTATTCGTTCTTTTAAAGGATTGGAATCTGATATTGTCTTTCTTATTGGTTTAAGGGATGACAGTTTGGTTTGTTCTGATGCAGATATATATGTAGGTGGCTCGCGGGCCAAGTTTTTATTATATATCTTTGCTGAAGAAGGCAGTAAATTTATTTAAAGTCACTGACAATCTGCTGTCAGTACTTTAGTTAATAATTAAATAGCTACTTCTAACTTTGGAGGCTACAATGAGAAAACTACTTATGTGCTAATGGCAGATTTTCTAAAGCACCTTTTCATTAGGCCTACAGCATTAAAATTCTGATTTAATAGGTTGGGAGCAACAAGATAGTTAATGTGCTGCATCCATTTTTTATAGTGCTACACATTTTGCTAACCATGCGTATTTTTACTAATTATTTATTGTTAAAGTAATATCTAGCCAACGTAGCATTAGAGCTAATACTACTCCCCATAAAGTAGAACCTATGGCATGAGAAATTGCTGTATTGGTGGATACATTTTGAAGGTAATGAATTTTATATAATACAGGAACAGAATAAATAATAAAACTTATTATAAATCCGTAAAAAGCTCCTTTAATTAAATAGTTCTTAGAAGTTATGTGAGGTATTAAAAAAGTAAAAAAAATAGCTAATAAACTAGACCATGCAATTTGAGTGATCAAAGAAAACATATACTCTGATAAATTTGCAGGTTTATCCCCATATATCATAATAGATGCCCAATCAAGGTAAAGGAGGTTGCTGAATTTAAGTAGATAAAAAGATATAAAATCCCAAACGTTCATAATTATAGAACTGATTATACCAGCTATTAAACCTCTAGTAAATCTATCCATCAAACCATCCTCCACAATATAGTTATTTTTATAGTTCCATTCAAGGTAAGGTTTTATACATGTTCACACATAACAACGATTTGACATCAAAAGCCCTGGGCGGATTCCTCCAGGGCATTACTGTAATATTTGATAGTAAAAGCGTAGTAATATGTTGTAAAAAGGTTTTTGTTAGTTATGTTATAATTATATACAACGGAAAATTGGAATTTATAAAACCTGAATATTATCTGGAGGTTAAAATGGAATTTGGGTGTTATACTAAAACATTTGTTGTATAAAGATTTAAAAACATGTCAGATAATTTGATTTTGAAATATTTTTTGCTACCATTTGCAGGATTTTTCCTATTTATTCGAGAATATCCCTATTAAGAAAATTCCAAAAATTATTATGAATATCTAATTAATTATTTGTAAGCATAAAGGGAGGTCTCTAAAAGGAATGCCGCAAAAAAAACCAAGCATACTTTTTTTAATTACTTTAATTGTTATTGGTTTATTTATAATAGGATGTAATAAATCTAGTGTTGATGAAAAAAAAATCCAACAAATTACATATAATTTAGGTACAGAGCCGGAAACTTTAGATCCTGCAACTGCTACCGGAAGGATTGAAGCTACTGTACAGATGGCTTTATTTGAAGGATTAACCCGCTTGGATGAAAATAATAAACCTGTTCCTGGTATAGCAAAAGATTGGAAAGTAAATAAAGAAGGTACCAATTATATTTTTTGTTTGCGGGATGCAAAATGGACTAATGGTGATCTTGTAACTGCTTATGATTTTGAGTATGCTTGGAAAAGACTTTTAAATCCTGATACAGGAGCAAACTATGCATACCAACTGTGGTTTTTAAAAAATGGTGAAGAATACACTAAAGGTAAAGTTAGTGCTGATGAAGTAGGTGTAAAAGCATTAGATGAAAAAACTTTAGAGGTCGAATTAAAAGTAGCAACTCCACACTTTTTAAGTTTAACTGCATTTCCTAGTTTGTATCCTGTTAATAAAAATATTGTTGAGTCTAACCCTAATTGGCATACAAAGCCAGAAACTTTTGTTGGTAACGGGCCTTTTAAGCTTGTTCAGTGGGAACACAATCAGCAAATTGTTCTCGCTAAAAATCCTACTTACTGGGCCAATGAAGATGTGAAATTGGACAAATTAATAATGACAATGATAGGGGAACAAAATACGGAGTTAACAATGTTTGAAACAAACCAAATCGATATTGCAGAAGACCCTCCTCTATCAGAAATACGTCGTCTTTTAGATGAGGGCACTGCCTCATTACATCCTGAGATATCTACATATTTCTATTCTTTTAATACAGATAACCCAGTTCTTGGTGATAAAAATGTTCGTAGGGCATTATCAATGGCCATTGACCGCCAATCTCTTATAGATAATATTGCTCAAGCTTCTCAGAAACCTGCCCTAGCTTTTGTTCCATACGGAATACCTGGAAAAGGTAAAGATTTTCGTGAAGAGGGTGGAAATTATTTTGAGGAAAATGTTGAGAAAGCCAGGGAATTACTCGCCCTTGCGGGTTATCCAAATGGCGAAGATTTTCCCGTCCTTGAGCTTCTTTGTGTAGCGAGAGGAAATCATCAGAGGATAGCTGAAGCAATTCAGGAAATGTGGCTAAAAAACCTTAATATAAGAGTTAAAATTACTAATCAGGAATGGAAAGTTTATCTACAATCTCTGATAGAAGGAAATTATCAAATTGCAATAGCAGTTTGGGGCACTGATTATATTGACGCTTTATCTTTTATGGATGTTTTTATAAGTGATGGTAGTAATAATGTAGCTAATTGGAGTAATAAAGAATATGATAGATTGATTGAAATTGCTCAAACAAATGATGACCCTAAAGCACGTATTGAAGCAATGCATGATGCCGAGAAGATTTTGATAGATGAAATGCCCATTATGCCAATATATTTTTTTACAAATGTAAATATGTATAAACCTTGGGTAAAGGGTGTTATTGTACCCGTTATTGGAGGTTTTCAGGAATTTCGTTGGGCCTATATTAGTAAATAATAAAATTAGTTAGTGAAAAAGGTATACATTTACTATGTATACCTTTTGTTAATCTATAGCGCAAATTGAGAAATCTGTTAAGGAGGTAGATTATAAGTTGGCTGCATATATTTTAAGGCGGTTTGGAACAATGTTGCTTTCATTATTCTTCATTATCTCATTAACATTTTTTATGATGAAGGTAATTCCCGGTGGTCCTTTCTCATCAGAAAAAAGGCTACCCCCGGAAATTGAAGAAAATATAAATAAAAAGTACCATTTAAATGATCCCTGGTACGTTCAATATAAGGACTATTTAATTCGTACTGTTAAATTAGATTTCGGACCATCTTTTAAATATAAGAGTAGAACAGTCAATGAGATTATTGCCGATGGTTTTCCAGTTTCGGCCAAACTAGGAAGTACAGTAATTTTAATTACTTTGGTTGTAGGGATAAATTTAGGCATTGTCTCTGCAATGAAACAAAATCAGACTCAGGACTATTTTGCCATGTTTTTATCCACAATTGGCTTTTCAACTCCTAATTTTATAATAGCATATTTGTTGATGTATATATTTGCCTATAAACTAAAGTTAGTGCCTCCTGCTATGTGGGGAACTTGGAAACACATGATCTTACCTGCCATTTCTTTAGCTATTCTACCCACTGCAGTTGTTGCTCGTTTAATGAGATCAAGTCTAATTGAAGAATTACAACAGGACTATATGTTAACTGCTAAAGCTAAAGGATTAATGGAAAGACAAATAATTTACCGTCATGCTTTACGAAATGCCATAATACCCGTTATAACATACTTGGGACCTCTTATTGCAACAATTTTTACAGGTAGTTTTATTATTGAACATATCTTTGCTATACCTGGTTTAGGAAAATATTTTGTATCGGCCATACAAAACCGTGATTATACATTGATACTGGGAACAACCGTTTTTTACAGTCTTATTTTAATGCTTATGAACTTAATTGTTGATATCCTTTATACATTAATTGACCCAAGAGTAAAACTTTACAAATGAAAAGGGGGGTATCTGTGCAACTTTATAGCAGTAATTATAGTAACCTATGGATAAGGTTGAAAGAAAAGAAATTACTACTTATTGCTCTTTTCACTATCGTTACTCTTTCTATTTTAGCAATAATAGGTCCCTATTTAACCCCTTTTACCTATTCTGAACAGATTTTAACACTAAAAAATAAACCTCCCGGTTATGACTTTTATTTGAAATATAATAAAAATAACAATGGAACAATTAACATTATTGAAGTTTCAGAAGAACCTATTGAAAATGCGGCAGGATTTAAAGTGGAAAAAAGGATTTTTTTGTTCGGTAGTGATGCATTAGGGCGTGACCTTTTTACACGAATATGGTATGGAGCTAGAATTTCCCTATCCATAGGGTTAGCAACGGCATTTATTGTTTTTATCATCGGTTCAATTTATGGTGGATTATCTGGTTACTACGGTGGTTGGATAGACGAAGTTATGATGCGAATAGTAGAGGTGCTTAATAGTATACCCTTTTTATTATATGTAATTTTATTAATGCTAATATTTGAGCCGGGCTTAAAGACAATACTTTTTGCCATTGGTGGTGTTTATTGGTTACCTATGGCCAGGATGATAAGAGGACAAGTTATTACTCTTAAAGAACAGGATTACGTACTAGCAGCTTTAAGTTTGGGAGCTAGTAGTTGGAGAATTCTTTTTAAACATATACTTCCTAACTCCCTGGGGCCAATCTTGGTTTATACCACTTTAACTATTCCTGAAGCCATTTTTACTGAGGCTTGGTTAAGTTTTTTAGGAATGGGTGTTTCAGTACCTATTGCTAGTTGGGGGTCCCTTATTAATGATGGAATTGAGGGAATGCGTTCTTATCCTTGGCAATTATTCTTTCCGTCATTCTTAATTACTATTACTATGCTAGCATTTAATATTATTGGGGATAGTTTAAGAGATGCATTTGACCCTAGATTTAAAAGAAAGTAAAGGATCATATAAGTATGGTGGGAAAAGAAAAAAGTAGAGCAGATAATAAAGAAACAATACTAGAAATTGATGATTTTATTATAGGTGGGCAGTGATATAATGAAGGTTGAAGGATTTTGAAAAGGAGGAGTTGTTATGACTTGTAACCAAGAAAAAAATAAGGCTAATTGTAGTTGTACATATGAACCTTGTGCTAGAAAGGGTAATTGCTGTGCGTGTATAGCTTATCATCGTAATAAAAGAGAAGCCCCTGGTTGTCTATTTCCCGCTGATATAGAAAAAACATATGACCGCTCACTAAAAAGACTTGCTACATGTTATAAATAAGAAAATATCTTCGGAGGCTAACAGATACATAATCTGTTAGCCTTAAATTATTATTAAGGTATAAATGTGTTTTATATTTAATAATAATTTAAAATTTATAAACTTTAGAAACATAGTAGTTTGATGTTAGTAAAGAGTGAAAATTATATTTTTTAAAAGGTTAGAATTTAAAAGGTATATAATACAATATGTGGAATTTATTATAAATAATGTTACAATGGTAGTTAAGTGAGTTTAACTTCATTTGACTTGTTTGATAATTTAGGAGGATAATTCCATGAAGAAAATATTAATTGTTGTTATATTATTAATTAGTCTAGTAATTACTGCTTGTTCTACTAAAGAACCTCCCCAACAGCCTTTAGATAATAAGAAAGATAATGCTAACCAAATAAATGAGGAAATTAAAACAGGGGTTGAAGAAAAAATTTCTAATGAACAAGATAAAGATAATTCTAACTCAAGTTCAAAAAATCAGACTCTTTTTAAATTTACTTCTCCAGATAAACAAACAAGAATAGAAATGGATATTGATATAAACCAAATTTCAGAAGGAGTACCTTTCAATTTTTATATTTATTTTAAAGATGAATTAATTAAAGAATTAACTGTCTGGGATGTTACCAGAGATCCGGTAGTTTGGCTTGATAATAAACGGGCCATTATCGGTGGACAATGGCTTATAAATGTAGAGACAGGACAGACTAAATATATCTGGCCGGAAGAAGAATACATATTTACCTACAGATATAGTCCCAATAAAAAATACCTGGCAATATGTCAAAAAGCTGATTATGAAGATAGAAAAGATATATTGGGATTTAAAATATTACTTATTAAACTGGAAGACCTGAGTGTTAAACATCTTTATACCTTTCCCGGGTCTAGAGTATGGACTTCGGGTATTTCCTTTAATATAACCTGGTTAGATGATGAAATTTTGTTGTTTGATGGTAATCACGATGAAGTACCCACGATTTTTAAATATTCTCTGAATAAAGACACGGTTGAAATTTTTATCTCCCAAGCCTGGGGGCCAGCCGCTGCACCATATGGAAATTTCATATCATATTTTGAGATGCCTTATTATTACTATAAACCTGAAAAATGGGAAACAATTATTAAGAATATAACCCAGGATAAACAGATAAAAGTTAATGGTATTATCAGTTGGATAAACAATAATACTTATATTGTTTATGGGGAAAATCATGGGGAAATTTATAAAATTAACAATGATTTAAATTATAAAAAAGTAGATACTATTGCTGATAAGTTAGTAGAAGTAATGTTTATTAAAGGAAATGAAAAAAACTATAAAGTTTATTACTTATACTGGCAGGACGGTATTATTAAGTCTAATGTAAAAGAAGTATTTTTCTAAAGGTTTATAAAATCTTTCCTATTGCATAGCTTCCACCCCTAATAATTTATGATTATATGTACAATAAGGCTTACGCTTTTTGCGTAAGCCAATTTTTTTTAATTTTAGAATAACATGTTTTGTAAGTTGTTTATGTAGACTATTACTACTAAATATATAGGGCTAAAGTATCAATTTTAATTAGGAAAAATAATTTTAAATTTTGAATTATAAGTTCAATTTGGGTTGAAAATATAATGAATAAAAATGTAAGGGGTTGAAAGCTTTGAAGTATAAAAGGTTAATTCCTTTATTATTTTTGATTATGTTATTGTTAACCGGAGCTACCTGGCCGAATAATTTAAATAATTTCATGGGAGCAGATTATGAACAAACCCGGGATTTGTGGTATCAAGAGCCTCCTATGGTGGGTACCGATATTGTGGAATTACAGGAACGATTAAAAGAACTCGGCTTTTATATAGGTAAAAATGATGGTATTTATGACCGGGAAGTTGAACGGGCTGTAAAAGAATTTCAAATAGAAAATGGTCTAGCTCCAGATGGAGTTGTTAAAGAACATATCTGGATTAGGTTGGCTGACAAAGAGATTGTAGTTAATACTAAGGAGAAACTTAAACGTCCTCAAGGAGAGGTAAAGATTATAATCGATACTTTCAAATTAAAACTGATTGTACTTAATGATAATGAACCTTATAAAGTTTTTCCAGTGGCGATAGGACGTTCATCGACGCCAACTCCCATTGGGAACTTTAAAGTAGTTCATAAAGCAGTAAACTGGGGTACCGGTTTTGGAACTCGGTGGATGGGACTTAACGTTCGCTGGGGTAAATATGGGATTCATGGTACCAATAAACCATGGTCAATCGGAAGGATGGCCAGTCATGGATGTATAAGAATGAGAAACTCTGATGTTGAGCAATTATATTCCTGGGTAAAACATGGAACAGAAGTAATTATAGTTGGTAATCCCTTTGGCAGGTTATCCTATAATAAAAGAACCTTGTTTAGAGGAAGCCGAGGATCAGATGTTGTAGCTATCCAGGAGAAGTTGATACGCTTAGGATACTTGAAAGGAAAAGCAGATGGTATTTTTGGTTATGGAACAGAAAAAGCAGTAAAGGATTTCCAAAAGGCTAATAAAATGAAGGTTACAGGTCAGATTGGGTGGGAAGAATATAGAAAACTTAACCTTTGACGAGTAAGTGATCTATGAAAAGCGGTGCCTAGCTATGTTAATTTTAACCCCGAAATCATCAACGTATTAAGTATACGACTACGGTTTCGGGGTTAAAAGTTTATTTGAAATGGTAGCAAATATTTTGTTTGTTACATACCCTATAGGGAAGAAAAGAAGAAAAAGGGGGCTTAGCTTATGCAGCAAGTTGATAAAGAAAAAATGAAAAGGCAAATGACGAACATTGAAAATATGTTAAACAATATGCCTAATATGCCAATGGATATGGGTAATCTGATGATGAACCCGATGATGATGCAACAACATATGCAGATGATGATGTATCATATGATGCAAATGCAAAGGATCTTGCAGGACATATACATTACAGTTCAGGAAACCTACAGAACAGTTTTAGAAATAAAACATAAATTAGATGTTTACAGGTAAATTAATAAAGGTCTAGCTGAGTGCTAGACCTTTATTTTTGAATTATGAAATAAAAAAAATAAATTATCTGGGAAAATATATATCTTTAAGCAATAAATGTTAAGGAAAAATGGGATTTTTCTAAATAGAGTGACACATAATAATGTTAAATGAAGTTTTTTGGAGGTTCATATGAAAAAGGATGTTTCTGCCTTCGCAGTTGCAGGTATATATATAGGTACTTTGATTGGCGCCGGTTTCGCATCTGGACAAGAAATATTACAATTTTTCGTGTTTTATGGTTTATGGGGAATTGTGGGCTTAATCTTTGCGACAGGTTTATTCATCTTTTTTGGTTATGTAATTATGGAATTAGCCTTTGAATTAAAATCTAAATCTCATTTAGAAATAATTTGCAAAGTTTCTGGGCAGTGGCTAGGCCGTTTTGTAGATACTATCATTACTTTTTTTCTTTTGGCTGGATTTATTGTTATGGCAGCAGGTTCAGGGGCCATATTCAATGAACAATTTAATCTTTCCTCCTGGTTAGGTAGTGGAATTATGATAATAGTTTCTGTTTTAACGATTTTTATGGGAGTAGCGGGAATTATTCATTCTATTAGTATTTTAGTTCCCATACTATTATTTTCGGTCCTTTTCGTATGTTTTCTTGCTATATTTAATAATCCTATTAGTTTATCGGAGATTAAATATACCAGAGATGTAGCAGGTATTACAGGAAACTGGCTTTTATCTTCTGTACTCTATGTTTCTTATAATATAGTAGTGGCAGTTGCAGTTTTAGCCCCCTTGGGAGAATTGGTTAAGAAGAAAGTTATCTTATTGAAAGGGGCTGTTATAGGTGGTTTTAGTTTAGGATTAAGTGCATTAGCTATTAATCTCGCTTTATTAGCTAATTTACCGGAAGCGGCCAAATATGAAGTTCCTATGGTTTTATTAGCTAGTAAATTATTCCCGGTGTTTAATTATGAATATGTTATCGTACTTCTTCTAGGAATTTACACAACTGCTGTCGGAAGTTTATTCGGTTTCTTAGCACGAACCATAGGATTAGAAAATCCAAGAACAAAATTTTATACAAGTTTAATCGGATTTTTTGCCCTCTTTGCATCCCAGTTAGGTTTTTCAACTTTAGTAAAAATAGTCTATCCGGCCGTTGGGTATGCAGGACTTTTACTATTAGCTGGTCTTAGTTATGGTAAAATCCGTCAAAGTATTATTTATGGAGTTGCATTAGCTAAACCATTGATAAAGAAGGGTGGGAAAAATGAGTGAGCAAAAAAATTTATCAACTTTAACAATAGCTGCTACATATATAGGTACAGTGGTAAGTTTTATCATAATGAAGTTGGCCAAAGACCTGAATGCTAAATCTCATTTAGAAGTTATTAAATATGCCGGGGGTAAGTGGTTGGGGACAATTATGGATTGGGTCATAACAGCTTTTTTATTTGGAGCGTTAGTTATTATGGCTGCAGGAGCAGGGGCTATTTTTGAAGAACAATTTGGTTTTTCTAGCTTATTAGGAATTGTAATTATGCTAGTAATAACTTTAATTACTGTTATTCTGGGTTTAAAAAATATTATTAGAGCCATTAGTTTTGTAGTTCCATTTTTATTAATGGCTGTTTTAAGTGTTGCTTTATACTCTATATTTACAAATTCAATAACATTAGAGAAAATTATTTTTGTAAAAAGAGCTGTTAAGGTTACCGCTCCCAACTGGTTTATAGCAGCCATTCTCTACGTTTCTTACAATATGGTATTATCAGTGGCTGTATTAGCTCCCTTAGGGGTAATAATAAAGAAAAAAGAGAATTTGTTAAAAGGAGCTATTCTGGGTGGATTAGGGTAGTTGTGACATTATGATTTAGATCGGTCAAACTTTAATTAGTATTTTTTAATTTAAAATGTGTAATTATATAACATAAATATTTTAAGTTTAATAAAAGTTGGTGTTATGATAAGATGAACGAATTTAAAAAAGTAATAGGAATAGTTACTATAGACAAAGATATAATTTTAAAAAGTGGGGCACCAGTTATTCTTGTTAAGAATGAAGATGAATTGCAAAAAATATCTTCAGAATTGGGTAAAATACTTGCCGGAAATGTCTACAGACTCAGCAATGGATTAGTACTTATTACTTCAACTTAAAAAGCTCAGGCCCTTTTGTTCGTTTTTCTTGTTTGTTTCTAAAATGGGCACTTGTTCGATAATTTGGATCATTGATTTAATTTCTTTTCTTATAGGAACCATAACCAGTACAACTTCTCCTGTATCAAAGTTTCTTCTTGTTTCTATATAACGTTCCAGGCCTAATAATCTAGAACACTCATGCATTATTGCCTTTCGTTGACCGGCATGATTTAAGATGATTTTTTCATTTTCCCCTTTTGGAATAAGCTTAAGTCCTATTCCATATTTTAAAATCCTTTCTTGAGTAGCCTGTAAACCTACATTTATGATATAGGTATCACCTACATAGAGATTATTACCTTCCTTAAATTCTATACGTGCCTCCTTTATTACAGCTATATCTCGAATAACCTGGCCCTGGGTATATTTCTTTAAAAAGATAATACTAAAAAAACCTGCCAATAAGGCCAAAATTATATCAAGATAATTTGTTTTGATTAGTAAGGCTGTGGATGTTGTAACTAAAGAAGAAATCATAACAATATAATTTCTGGCTTCAAATGTTTTGGCAATACCGTCTATATAAGCATCTCCCCGTGGAAAATATTCAGCTCTATCCAAATCTTTTAAGCTATTTCGTTCCATTTTTCGTATGTCACGGAATTGTTGAATAGCTAAAGCTAAAAATGTAACAGCAACAAAGTTTTTACTGATTAATGCCGGTAATGCTACAGCTCCCATAGCTGCAGCTATGAAACCAGTTGTTAGGTGGATTAGCATACCATTGGGATAAGTGGGGTATTGTCTATAATCAGCGCGCAAAAGCCACCACCGGCCAATAAATCCAACTAGAGTTCCAACTATTATATATATTAGCTGTTCTAAACTAATAGGGTCACCTTGCTGCATAAATTTTCACTCCGTTTATAAAATATTATTTTAATTTTCCCCAGAATTTAACTAATTAGCAAAGTAATTTACATTTTTGCTTTCCATATTTGGTATTTTGTGGACTGATCTAGCCTGTCTACTTATTGCCATACTTTTAGGTATTTTAATATAAAATACAATAGGATTGTTTTAATTCTCTTGTTAGGGATTTAATGAATAATTTTGTATACATTTTAAAAAGTGTTGCAAAACTGAGCAATTAATAATAATATATATAATATAAATTAACAAAATATTTTTGTGAAACAAAGGCGTTTCACCTAAGCTAAGAGAACAAAGGCGTTCTGGTTTATTTGGGGCGTCTTTTTTTATTTTTAAATTTAAAAACAAAGGGAGGATATAAAATCATGAGTACAAAAAATTTAAGTACAATTTTTGGTGAAAATGTATTTGATTGTTCTGTAATGAAGGCTAGATTACCTAAAAACGTTTATAAAAAATTGAAGAAAACTATTGATGAAGGTGTTGTGCTGGATCCTTCAATTGCCGATGTTGTGGCTAATGCAATGAAAGATTGGGCTGTAGAAAAAGGGGCTACCCATTATACCCATTGGTTTCAGCCTATGACAGGTTCAACTGCCGAGAAACATGATGCCTTTATTTCTCCTACAGATGATGGTAAAGTAATCCTTGAATTTTCAGGCAAAGAATTAATCAAAGGTGAACCTGATGCTTCTTCTTTTCCCAGTGGTGGCATTAGAGCTACTTTTGAGGCTAGAGGTTATACTGCTTGGGATTGTACATCTCCGGCATTTATAAGAGATAATGTTCTGTGTATTCCCACTGCATTTGTATCTTATACCGGAGAGGCCCTGGATAAAAAGACACCTCTTTTAAGATCTATGGATGCATTATCTGCACAAGCTTTGAGAGTTTTAAAATTATTTGGTAATACTACTGCCAAAAGGGTTATTACAACAGTTGGTCCTGAACAAGAATATTTCTTAATTGACAAAAAATATTATGACCAACGGAAAGATTTAATTTTTGCCGGGCGGACTTTATTTGGTGCAATGCCTCCAAAAGGTCAAGAACTGGAAGACCACTATTTTGGAAGCATTAAAGAACGGATAGCTGCTTTTATGAAAGAAGTTAATGAAGAGTTATGGAAACTTGGTGTTCGTGCCAAAACAGAGCATAATGAAGTTGCACCGGGCCAATTTGAAATTGCACCTATTTTTAATACAACAAATGTTTCCACCGATCATAACCAATTAGTTATGGATACTTTAAAAAAGGTTGCTAACAGACACGGTTTAGTTTGCTTATTACATGAAAAACCATTTGCTGGTATTAACGGTTCCGGAAAACATAATAACTGGTCGATGAGTACTGATGATGGACAAAACTTATTAGAGCCTGGAACTAATCCCCATGAGAATGCTCAATTTTTAATATTTTTATGTGCGGTCATTAAGGCTGTAGACACTTATCCCGAATTATTAAGATTGGCTGCTTCTAATCCAGGTAATGATCACAGATTGGGTGCAAATGAAGCTCCACCTGCCATTATTTCTATTTTCCTTGGTGATCAGTTGACTGATATAGTTGAACAGCTGGAAAATGGTGCTGCCACAAGTTCTAAACAGGGCGGGGAATTAAGAATAAGTGCATCTACTCTACCTGCATTACCAAAAGATAATACAGATAGGAATAGAACATCACCTTTTGCCTTTACGGGAAATAAATTTGAATTCAGGATGGTAGCGTCCTCTTTATCTATTGCCGGTCCAAATACGGTATTAAATACTATTGTGGCTGAAGCCCTGAAAGAAATTGCTGATAGGTTAGAAAAATCAGTTAATTTTAATAGTGAAGTTCAGGCTATATTACAGGAAATTGTTAAGAAGCATAAAAGAATTATTTTTAATGGAAACAATTATTCTGATGAATGGGTTAAAGAAGCAGAAAAAAGAGGTTTACCCAATATTAGATCTTTTGTAGAGGCAGTTCCATTTCTGATCAGTGATAAATCAATTGCACTTTTTGAAGGACACAGTGTATTAAATAAAACAGAACTGCACTCCCGTTACGAAATTTTACTTGAACAATATATTAAAACAATTAATATTGAAGCTTTAACAATGCTTGATATGGCTAAAAAGCAAATATTACCGGCAGTTTTTAAATATTCAACAATTGTGGCCCAATCTATCAATGAAATTAAAACAACCGGTGTGGATGTTTCTACTTCTGTCCAGGCCGATTTATTAAAAGAAATATCCGAAGTATTAGTTTCCTTTAAAGCCAATATCACAAAACTTGAAAAGGCTTTAGAGATTGCTAATTTTAAAGATGATATTTATGAACGTGCCTTAGCTTTTAGAAACGAAGTCTTTTCAGTAATGAATGATTTACGGATAGATGGTGATAAATTAGAAACATTAGTTGATAGCTCATTGTGGCCAATACCCACCTATTCTGAAATGTTATTCACCTTATAAATGTAAAAGAAAGGAGCCCTCGCTCCTTTTTTT
>JASKKI010000115.1 GCA_030154225.1 Clostridia bacterium
ATTGGAAGAGAATAACAAGCCAGTATTTTCAAGGGTTTGAGGGGGATTTGTGAAAGGAGTTTATTTGAAAAAGAAAAGGAGTTTGTTTGGATTACATATTAGAAAGCGTGGATTCATCCGTGATAGATGTTCAACGCTTTTTTTTTAAAACATATTTAGAAGTTATTATAACTATTTACTTAAATAAGAGGACAAGATAAAATTGCAATAGCTGATTGTATTTCGCAAATAAGAGGTTCAGTAATTAATTATGAAAGGAACGTTGTTACATGGATAAGCTATATAAAGACATAGAATTAAAAGTTAATAATAATCTTCGTTTAAGTAAAGAAGAGGGTCTTGCCCTCATGGAATGTCAGGACTTATTGTTTTTAGGTAAATTAGCGCGGGAAGTGAAGTTGAGAAAAACAGGGCGCAAAGCTTTTTTTAATGTTAATCGTCATATTAATTTAACCAATATTTGTATATCCCGTTGTAAATTTTGTGCTTTTGGTGTTGACAAGAATGATGCTAAAGCTTATGTAATGAGTATTGAAGAAGTGGTTAATAAAGGGTTAGAGGCTTTACCCCAAGGCGCTACTGAGCTCCATATAGTCAGTGGACTTCATCCTGAAAAATCTTTTAGTTATTACCTTAATGTAATTAGAGAAGTAAGAAAACATATACCTAATATTCATATTCAAGCATTTACTGCAGTAGAAATTGACTATTTTGCACAAATAAGTGGATTATCTATTAAAGAAGTATTGCAACAATTAAAGGAAGCAGGTTTAGGGTCTTTACCCGGTGGAGGTGCAGAAGTTTTCAGTTCTAGAGTTAGGCAGGAGTTATGTGCCAAGAAAGCCTCTGGTGAACGATGGTTGGAAATTATGGAAACAGCCCATAGAATGGGATTAAGAACCAATGCAACCATGCTATTTGGTCATATAGAAACTATAGAAGAAAGAATAGACCATTTAATTAAATTACGGGAATTGCAGGACAAAACCGGTGGATTTCAATCTTTTATCCCTTTACCTTTTCATCCTGCCAATACCCAGCTAGAAAATATTAAGCGTACCACAGCTTACGAGGAATTAAAAATGATTGCAGTATCCCGGCTAATGTTAGATAACTTTGACCATATCAAAGCTTTCTGGATTATGTTAGGTATACCCTTGGCTCAAATTTCTTTGGAATTTGGCGTCGATGATTTAGATGGTACAGTTGTTGAAGAAAAGATTACCCATGCTGCGGGAGCGCAAACCAAAGAAGGAATATCAAAAGAAGAATTGTTGGAGTTAATTTTTACAGCCGGATATATTCCGGTGGAACGTGATACAGTTTATAATGAGCTAAAGATATATGAAAGGAATGAAACTTAATGCGTCCAAGGGTAGGTCATATTCAGTTCTTAAATTGTTTACCATTGTACTATGGCCTGGTTAAAAATCAAGTTCTTTCAGATATTGAATTAATAAAGGGAACCCCTACCGAGTTAAATCAGATGCTAGTTGCCAGAGAGTTGGATATCAGCCCCATTTCTTCCTTTCAGTATGGTAAACATCACAGGTTTTTAGAACTTTTACCAGGGATAACAGTAAGTTCTGATGGAGAGGTTAAAAGCATTTTCTTAATTAGTAAAGTTCATATAGAAAAATTAGATAGAAAAAAAATAGCTTTAACAAATACATCTGCTACTTCACAAAATTTATTAAAAATAATTTTACAGGAAAAATATAATTTAAAGCCAGAATATTTTGTTTGTCCACCTGATTTAAGTAATATGTTATTAGAGGCTGAGGCCGCCTTGCTAATAGGGGATTCGGCACTAAAAGCCTTTTATCGAAAACCGGAAGGCTTATATTTTTATGACCTGGGAGAAGAATGGAAAGCTATGACAGGTCACAAAATGGTTTATGCAGTTTGGGCGGTACGAAAGGAATATGCACAAAAGTATCCTCAGGTTGTTAGTAAAGTTATTTCGGCTTTTCACAAATCAATGGAGTATTCAGTACAAAATGCCGCCAGTATTGCTAGGGAAATACAAAAATATGAAATTTACGATGTCCCATTTTTACAAGATTATTTTGAAACTCTGGAATTTCGTTTCGATAAGTACCATCTACAAGGTCTGGCTGCATATTTTCAGAAAATATATAATCTGGGCTTGATATCTGAGCTGCCACAGATTAAATTTTTTGAACAGCCTTATAATCAAGACTATAGACTATGTGCTAAATAAGGAAGTGGGTTTTTTGTTGGTTAAGCAAATTATTAAATCATACCAAGAAGGACAACGTCTAAAGATAGAAGATGCTTTAGTCCTGATTGAAAAAGGAGATTTTCTGGAAGTTGCCCGTTTAGCCCGATTAGAAGCAAGGAAAAGACACGGTAATATAGTTACTTTTGTCATTGATAGAAATATAAATTACACAAACATTTGTAATGTAGGGTGTAAATTTTGTGCATTTTACAGACGGCAAGAAGACAAGACTGCTTATGTCTTATCTATACCTGAAATATTAACAAAAGTAGAAGAAGCGGTAGATTTAGGTGCTACACAAATAATGCTACAGGGTGGATTAAATGATAATTTAGATTTTACGTATTATTTGGATATGATAAGATCTATAAAAAATAAATATGATATAACTGTTCATTCCTTTTCACCACCAGAAATTTATCATATGGCTGAAATTACAAGTCTTTCTATCACAGGTGTATTAAAGAAGCTTAAAGAAGCAGGGCTTGATTCTTTACCTGGTGGAGGAGCAGAAATCCTGGTGGACCGAGTAAGGAAATATATTAGTCCTAGGAAGATTTCTGCCAGTCAATGGTTAGGTGTTATGGAAGCTGCTCATAATCTTGGTCTAAAGTCAACGGCAACTATGATGATAGGTTCAATGGAAACATGGATAGAACGTCTTGAACATTTGGATAAATTAAGGGTATTACAGGATAAAACCCATGGCTTTAGAGCATTTATATCTTGGACATATCAACCTGGTAATACGGAGTTAGGTGGTAAAAAAATTTCCAGCTATGAATATTTAAAATTTCTAGCTGTTAGCAGATTGTTTTTAGATAATTTTGATCATGTTCAAGGTTCATGGGTGACCCAAGGGCCAGTTATTGGTCAACTAACCCTTGCTTTTGGAGGAAATGATTTAGGTAGTATCATGCTTGAAGAAAATGTTGTAAAAGCTGCAGGGGTTAATTTTCAGATGAAAGTACAACAAATGGTAGATTTAATAAAAAGTGCTGGTTGTAAACCAGCCCAAAGGGATACCCAATATAATATTTTAAGGTTTTTTGAATAGTCCCCAAAAATTTAGGAGTGTGAGTTATGCAAATACCGCATGTTAAGCTTGGATTCATAGGAGGCTCGGGAACCTTAAGTATGAACTTCCCTGAAGATTTAAATGCCCCTAACATAGAAATAATAGCCCAAGAATTAATCTTTGATACTCCTTATGGAGAAAGTCCGCCTTTTAAAATATTTGCATGGGGTAATACACCTGAGGAAAAAGTGTTAACCTGTTCTATGCATGGCTGGAGAAGTGGTGTAAGTCGGCGGGATGGATCTTTGCAAGTTTTCTGGGTATTTAAAAAGGCGGGAGTAAAAAAGATTATTTCTGAAGGGGGAGTAGGAAGTTTAAACTATTTGCTTGATCCCAGAGATGTAGTTATAGTAGATGATTATATAGATTTTTCTATGCGTAAAGATGTTGGTTTAGGTACTCCCCAGCTATTGATTATGAGACAGGCTTTGTGTCCAAGTATTAGAGAAATTTTGGTTGATGAAGCTAAGAAAGTACCTTTAGGAAGGGTTTTTAGTAGAGGAGTTTATGTGGTTACTGATGGACGTCATTTTGAAAGTCCAGCAGAAGTAGCCATGTTGAGGCAATGGAATGGAGATGTAGTGGGGCAAAGTTTATGTCCTGAAGTATACTTAGCCAGAGAAATTGGTGCTTGCTATGCAGGTCTTTATACTGTGGTTAACTATGGAGAAGGTTTAGTGAAAGATTGGGATCATGAGGAATTATCTGATATTTTTCATAATGATGCTATCCATGTTGGTCGGGTAATATTAAATACTTTAAAAAATATTAATATTGATTCTGATTGTGGCTGTAAGGATTTAGTAAAGCATACACTGCTGAAAAAAGTCTATAAATAAAAATAGTTCCTAATTTAATTGTCTAATATTTTCCATTCCCGGAAACAATATAAAAGGAATATTATGTAATATTAAAATTTCCGGGAGGAACGTGAAGTAATTATGAATAACCTCATAAAAAATATTTTAAAATTTAAACACAATTTTTTACCTTCAGAGATCTTGGATGATGAATTTGAAAAAGTTCCCTCGTTAGTGGAAATGGTTAATAAAGCCAAAGAAGAGTGGTTAGATGCAAAAAGGTTTTTTGAAGAGGTGACAGACCCTGTTTTAATTGACCATGCTATTTACCGAATGGAATCTGCAGAAAAAAAATACATGTATTTATTAAAGTTAGTCAATGACGAAAAGGTAGTAAATGATTATATACAATTAAATTAACTTTTTTCAGTAAAATGTAATATTTTATAATTACCCTCATATAGATTAGTTAGAGAAACTTGTCTCAAGGGGTGAGGGTTTTGAATTATGGAATTATTTTTGCCGCATTGTTTTTACTATTCTTAATTTATATAGTTGTTAAAGTAATGATAGTACCTATTCAATGGATAGTTAAAATATTGGTTAATTCTATAATAGCACTGATTGGATTATTAATTTTAAATATTATTGGAAATTTTGTTGGATTTCATTTACCTATTAACCCTGTAACAGTTATAGGTGTTGGTGTTTTAGGTTTACCGGGATTGATACTGCTCATTATCATGCACTTCCTCTTTATTTAGTGACCATTGAAAACCTTTGTCTAACGTTATTTTTAAAGAACCGAGGTCCGCGATGTATTACAATACAACTATGGCCTCGGTTTTTAAAAATCCCTAGCTTTTCTCTTTTTTGAATGGGCATATTTTAGTTTTTTAATATATTATGACTAATAATAAATAAAACTGGCCTAGCCAGTTTTTATATTTTAAGTTATACTTGCGTATAGATTGAAAAAATTTAGAAGAAATTTTAAATATTTGTACCGAGATTGCATATAATAACGCTTAACGGTAGTTAGGAGGGTTTAATTTTGACGCGTATTGTTGAAGCATATATAGGTGAATACAATAGTGGAAAAAGTGAGGTGGCTATTAACAGGGCACTGGATTTATTAAAAGAAGATAGAAAAGTGACATTGGTAGATTTAGATATTGTTGAGCCCTTTTATACCCTTAGACCTCTGAAAAAAAAACTGCAGGAAAAAGGGTTGACTATTTTAGCCTGGGAAACTAAAGAAACTACAGGTTTAGGTGAAGCAGGTAATATTATTAAACCGGAAATGAAATGGGCCTTGCGTAGGGAAGGTGATGTAATTTTAGATATCGGTTATGGGGTAGAAGGAGCCAAGACACTTAACCTGGTTGAAGAAAAGGAAAAATACCCTGAACTACGTATTTATGCCGTTGTGAATATTGGTAGACCTATAACCTCTGATAAAGACGAAATAGTTGAATATGTTCAAACACTAGGACCGGTACATGGAGTAATAAATAACTCCCATTTAGGAGATGAAACAGATGTAGAATTTGTACAAGAAGGTGCTAGGGTTATAGGTGCTGCTGCTAGGGAGATTGGACTACCTGTTATAGCTACTACTATTGATTATAGGCTTGCCGACAAAATAGGTTCACATGATTGTGAAGGTAACCCTGTAAGGTTATTATATCGTTATATGGACCGAAGTTTCTGGTGATACTAATAAAAACGTGTGACCATAAATAATTGAGATACTAGACGTGCTAAAGTTACTAATGATTGATAGTTACTTTACTATCAACTATTAACAATATAAACTAATACCTAGT